>NZ_JBSHBN010000154.1:0-22606 GCF_053612025.1 Kitasatospora sp. NPDC054768 | reverse complement strand
TTTACCACCCCCCCGCGCGGGGCGGGGGCCGGGCGGGGCCCCTCCCGGCGCGCGGCCCCCCCCCCCCGGGGGGGGGGGCCCCGACGAGGGCGTAGCGTGCGCCGTGTGAACGAACCGATCTTCCGGGGGAAGGACAGGTTCAGTCCGGACCGGGCCGATCTCGCCTGTCGGCCGGCGCGCCCGGAAGGCCACCCCGCCCGGTGCGGAACCGTCAGGCCGTGGCCTGCCCGGCGCCGGGACGCTGGTTCTTCGCGTCGACGACGGCCCGGGTGAGGATGGTCGTGCGCTCCACGACGGTGCCGGGCTTGATGCCGTTGACCTCCCGGACCTGCACGCCACGGCTGCCGAGGTACTGGTGGCTGTCCCGGTCGAAGATCCACTCCGATCGCTCGCCGGTCTGGGGGTCGAGTCGCGCCAACGCGATGCCGTCGCGGCCGGAGGCGTCCTGCGCGTGCTCGACCACGACGACGCCCGGGATCTTGCCGGCGGCCTCGTAGAGCGAGGCGGCGAGGCCGGAGGGGACGAGCTGCTCGCGGATGATGGAGCCGATCTCGTTGAACGCCTGCTGGTCGTGGTCCCGGGTGCCGCTCACCGTCGAGTAGACGGACTTCAGGAACGCGTCGGGGTCGGCGGGTTGGGCCGCCAGCCACGTGTAGGACAGCTGCTTGCGGGGCTCGTCGTTGTCCAGCGTGATGCCGCCCTTGTCCTGGTAGCCCGGCTCGTCCAGCCAGCCCTTGGTGCCGTCGGGGGACTTCCACACCTCGCGGTCGTGCAGCGGCTGGACCCAGGTGACGGACTCCCCGGTGTCCGCGTTGTGACGGGTGGCCATGAAGGAGACCTGGCTCTTGATGTAGATGTACTGGCCCGGTCCGGGCTGGGGCGTGGTGCGCGCCGTCGCGGCGGCGGCGATCGCGTGGACCGTCGAGGCGAGCTGGACGGTGCTCCCCTCCTCGATCTGCACGACGGGTGCCTTGACCAGTTGCGGGGAGGCGACGGTGCCGGCCGAGTTGCTCAGGGAGACGACCAGGGCCAGGGCCGCGGCCGCGGCGACAGGCGCCGCGAAGAGGACGGTGCGGCGCAGCGGGCGCCGCCCCGGGGACGCCGCGGGGGCGTGGTCGGGCCGGTGGATCTCGCTCATCAGGTGCTCCTCGAGCAGGTCCTGGCGGTTGGCCGCCAGTTGGGGATCGGCCGGCGCCGGCAGCAGACGGGCCAGTTCCGCGTGGTCGAGCGGTTCGGTGCGCCGCCGCGAGTTGCGGATCATCGGTGCGTCTCCTGGTGCGGCCGGGCCGCAGTGCTGCGGCTGTCCTGTACTTGTCCGGGGATCGGGAGCGGTTCCGTGTTCTTCTTCGTGGCGCGCAGTTCCTCGGCCGCGAGTTTGCGCAGTCGGGTGCGGGCGCGGGAGAGGCGCGAGCGTACGGTGCCGACGGGTATGCCGAGGGTGGCTGCCGCTTCCGCGTAGCCGAGCCCGGACCAGACGCAGAGGGCGAAGACCTCGCGTTCGGAGCGCCGCAGGCGCCCCAAGGCCTTGTGGGCGGCCGCGAGTTGCTCGGAGTCGGCCATGCGGCCGACGAGTTCGTCGGCGAAGTCGGGGACCGGATCGGCCGCGGGCATGCGGGCCATGGCCGCGCCGTGGCGGCGGGCGGCGCGCGTCGTGTTGCGCAGCACGTTGACGGCGATGCCCATGAGCCAGGGGCGTGGACTGTCGCCCTCGTCGCGGAGCTTCCCGCGCAGGCGCCAGGCTTCGAGGAAGGTCAGCGAGACCACGTCCTCGGCGAGTGCCCAGTTTCCGGTCACGCGCACGGCGTGGCGGTACACCAACGAGGCGTGGTCCCGGAAGAGGTCGCGGAACGCTTCGGGGTTCCCGGCCCGGAGCCGGGAGTGCGGATGGTTCACGTCATGCCTTGTCCGAGCGGCGACACCGGTTCCCGTGACACGGGTCACCACCCGCGGCCGACACGAGCGTACGACTGCGGACCGAGGAGCTCGCGTTCCGGATTCCTGTGGGCTACTTCCTGGGGACGAGGGTGTTCTCGTTGGTGCGGCCGGCGGCGTGGTCGTCGATGTTGCGGGCGGTGGCGTCGATGATCTGGCCGACGGCGGTGCGGGTGAAGTAGGCCTGGTGGCTGGTGACGAGGACCTGGGGGAAGGTGACGAGGCGGGCGAGGGTGTCGTCGGTGATGCCCTCGATGGAGCGGTCGGTGAAGAAGACGCCGGTCTCCTCCTCGTAGACGTCGAGGCCGACGCCGGAGAGGCGTCCGGCGCGCAGGGTCTCGACCAGGGCGGCGCTGTCGACCAGGCCGCCGCGGCTGGAGTTGACGAGGATGGCGTCGTCCTTCATCCGGGCGAGGGCGGCGCCGTCGATCAGGTGGTGGGTGGCCGGGAGCAGGGGTACGTGGAGGCTCACCAGGTCGGCGCGGGTGAGGAGTTCGGGCAGTTCGGTGTAGTGCATGCCGAGGTCGAGACAGGCGGGGTTGGGGGCGATGTCCCAGCCGAGGAGTTCGGTGCCGAAGCCGGCGGCGATGCGGGCGAAGCACTCGCCGATCTTGCCAGTGCCGATGACGCCGACGGTCATGCCGTGGATGTCCCGGCCGAGCAGGCCGTCGAGGCGGAAGTCGAACTCGCGGGAGCGGTTGGCGGCCCGGGTGAGGCGGCGGTTGACGGCGAGCGCGAGGGCCCAGGCGTGTTCGGCGACGGAGTACGGGCTGTAGTGGGAGACCCGGGCGACGGTGAGGCCGAGTTCGGCGGCGGCGTCGAGGTCGATGTTGTTGAAGCCGGTGGAGCGCTGGGCGATCAGCTTCGTGCCGCCGGCGGCGAGGACGGCGAGGGTACCGGCGTCCAGGACGTCGTTGACGCTGCTGCTGACGGCGGGGTGGCCGACGGCGAGTGGGGCGGTGTCGCGGTTGAGGAACACGTCCAGGCAGCGCAGCCCGTGCCGGCCGGCGAAGGCCTGCTCCAGCAGCGGCCGCTCGTCGGCCTGTACTCCGTACGCGAGGATCTCCATGCCGGACACGCTAACGGCCGGGGCCCGCGGACGCCCGCCGGATGCGGCGGCCCGTCCCCGGGACGCGCCGAGGCCCCCGGACGGCGCGGTCCGGGGGCCTCGGGAGGGGCGGAGGGCGGTCAGATGACCGTCTCCGCCTCCAGGTAGCGGTCCTGCGGCACGGTCTTCAGTTCGGCGACCGCCTCGGCCAGCGGCACCAGGTTGATGTTGGTGCCCTGCAGCGCGGTGATGTGCCCGAAGGCGCCCTTGTGGACGGCCTCGACGGCGTGCCAGCCGAAGCGGGTGGCGAGCACCCGGTCGTAGGCGGTCGGGGTGCCGCCGCGCTGGGTGTGGCCGAGGATCACCGGGCGGGCCTCCTTGCCGAGGCGGTGCTCCAGCTCGCGGGAGAGCTGGGTGGCGATGCCGGTGAACCGCTCGTGGCCGTAGATGTCCTTGGTGCCCTCCTCCCAGTGCATGGTGCCGGGCTCGGGCTTGGCGCCTTCGGCGCAGACCACGATGGCGAACTTCTTCTGGCGGTCGAAGCGCTCGCGGACGACATCGGTGAGCTTGTCGATGTGGAACGGGCGTTCCGGGACGACGATGGCGTGGGCGCCGGCCGCCATGCCCGCGTTCAGCGCGATCCAGCCGGTGTGCCGGCCCATGACCTCGACGACCATGACCCGCTGGTGGGACTCGGCGGTGGTCTTCAGCCGGTCCAGCGCCTCGGTGGCCACCGAGACGGCGGTGTCGAAGCCGAAGGTCACGTCGGTGGCGGCGATGTCGTTGTCGATGGTCTTCGGCACCCCGACGATCGGCAGGCCCGCGTCGCTCATCAGCTTGGCGGCCTTGAGGGTGCCCTCGCCGCCGATCGGGATGACCGCGTCGAGGCCGAGGTCGGAGCAGTACCGCTTGGCCCGCTCGACGCCGTCCCGCAGGTGGCTCGGCTGGACCCGGGAGGAACCGAGGATGGTGCCGCCCTGGGCCAGGATGCCGCTCACCGAATCCAGGGTCAGGGGGCGGTGGTGGCCCTCCAGGAATCCGCGCCACCCGTCCTCGAACCCGATGATCTCGTCGCCGTGGTCGACCACCCCCCGGTGGACCACGGAGCGGATCACCGCGTTCAGGCCGGGGCAGTCACCGCCGCTGGTCAGCACTCCAATACGCATTAGCTTTGCAACTCCCGAGCAGAACCGAGGAACGGCCGGACTACAGGCTGGGACGACGAGCCGTCACCGTAACGGGGCGCTCCCACGCCGCGATGGCGGGGAGGTGGCCGTGGGGTGAAGGACCGGCCGATCCGGACAGAACGCCCGAAAACGGCCGTGAAGTCGAGCATACGGCCCCTGGTCCGGCCGGGCAGGAGCCGACGCGGGAGCGGCGCCGTCGGCGCCCCCGCGCGGAATTGCAGCCTGCTGCCGAGGAGGGTGTGCAGTAGGCAGCCCCATTGTGGTACTTCCGGGGCCACCCGCGGACCGGGTGACCGCATGGCGGGCACCCGGCCGGGGCGTACCGGACGTACTACTGGGGGCGCGTCGCGGCCGCGATGCGCTCGGCGCGCAGCGCGTCGTACCAGGTGGTGTCGGCCGGCGGCAGGGCGTTGACGTCCAGCGCCAGCTTGAGCAGCATGTCGGCCACGGCGGGGTTGCGGGCCAGCACCGGGCCGTGCAGGTAGGTGCCGAACACGGTGTCCCGCCAGGCGCCCTCGGTGCCGTCCCCGGTGCCGTTGCCCCGGCCGACGGAGACGGTGGCGAAGGGCTGCACGCCCTGGCCGAGGTGGGTGACGCCCTGGTGGTTCTCGAAGCCGGTCAGCTGCGGCAGGCCGAGTCGGGGGTCGACGTCGGCGAGCACGTCGCCGACGCAGCGCTCGCCCTCGCCGCGGGCGGTCCAGACGTCGAGCAGGCCCAGGCCCGGCTCGCGCTCGCCGAGGTCGTTGATGAACTCGTGGCCCATGATCTGGAAGCCGGCGCAGACGCCGAAGATGATCGCGCCGTTCTCGGCGGCCCGCACCAGGCCGCTGTCGGCGCGCAGCCGCTCGGCGGCCAGGCGCTGCGGGCGGTCCTCGCCGCCGCCGATCAGGTAGATGTCACCGCTGGTGGGGATCGCCTGGTCGGAGCGGACGTCGATCCGGGTCACGTTGAGGTGGCGCTGGCGGGCCCGGCGCTCCACGACCAGGGCGTTGCCCCGGTCGCCGTAGGTGCTGAGCAGGTCCGGGTAGACCCAGACCACGCGCAGGCTGCTCTCACTCATCCTCGAAGGCCTTCCGTCACGTCAAGACTGGTGTGCGGGCGCGGCATCAGCCGGCCACGACCTTCCGCAGCTGCTGGAAGGCGGTGTAGTTGGCGATGGCCTCGATCCGGCCGGGCGGGGCCATCCGGACGGCCTGCTCCAGGGTGTCGACCACGTGGAACTGGAGTCCGGCGACCTCCAGGCGGACGGCCAGGTCCAGCTTGCGCTGGCCCATCACGAAGACCGGGTGCCCGGCGAGGCGCTCGTAGTCGACGTCCCACAGCCAGGAGGTGTCGGTGCCGTCGGCGTCGAGGGCGTTGACGGAGAGGATCACCGGGGCGGGCGGGCCGTCGATCAGCGAGAAGGTCTCCAGCCAGCCGGCCGGGTTCTTGGCCAGCAGCAGGCGGATGTCCCGGCCCTGGTACTGGACCACGTCGTAGCGGCCGGCCACGGCGGCCACCGAGCGCATCCGCTCCAGGGCGACCTGCGGGGCGACGCCGAAGACGGCGGCGACGGCGGCCGAGCTGGTGGCGTTGGCCAGGTTGGCCCGGCCGGGCAGCTGGAGCTGGATCGGCCAGGCGCCGCGCTGCGGGTCGATCACGTGGGTGCCCTGGAGCGCCCAGTGCGGGTTGGGCCGGCGGAAGCCGCAGTCCTGGCAGAACCAGTCGTCGCCGGGGCGCTGCATCACACCGCCGCAGGCGGGGCACGACCAGGCGTCCTCCTTCCAGGCCTGTCCGGCGGCCACCCAGACCACCTTCTTGCAGGAGGAGGCGGCCCAGGTCACCAGCGGGTCGTCGGCGTTGGCGATGACCACGGCCTCGGTGTTCTGGAGGCCCTCACGCCACTTCTCGGCCATCATCCGGGTCTCGGCGGCGCGGTCGAGCTGGTCGCGGGAGAGGTTGAGCAGGGCGATCGCCTTGGGGCGGGTGTCGCGGGCGACCATCGCCAGGTACTTCTCGTCGACCTCGATCACGCCGAAGCGGGCGTCCGTGCCGCCGGCGAGGGCGGAGGTGATGCCGGCGGGCATGTTGGCGCCCAGGGCGTTGGAGACCACCGGGCCGGCGGCGCGCAGCGCCTCGGCGATCAGGCGGGTCGTGGTGGTCTTGCCGTTGGTCGCGCTGACCAGGACGACGTCGAGGTGGTCGGCGAGGGTGGCGAGCAGGTCGGGGTCGAGCCTGAGGGCGACCTTGCCGCCGATCACCGAGCCGCTCCCGCGTCCGGCCTTGCGCGACACGGCGGCGGCGACCCGCCCGGCGGTCACCGCGATCTTCGCGCGGGCCGGCAGCGAGGCGTCGCGTGCGCCTGTGGGCTCCGATTCGGTGCCTGCCATGCTCAGTGGTTCCTCCTTGCTGCGGCACCGCTCGCGGCCGGATAACGGGCCGTCGGGCGGCGGGGACGGGGGTCAGCCTACCGACTCCGTCGCCCGGCCGGACGATCCGGACCCCGTGCCGCCTGCTGCGACGCGTTCGCGGGTGCGGCTGAGGGCCCGTCGAGGAGGGCGGTGTACGGAGCGACCCCGGGGCTTCGGCCCCGGCCGAGCCCCTACTCCTTGACGACGTTCCACGGGCACCGCCGGGTTCCCGAGGTGCCCGGGTAAGGATCTGGTGAAGAAATGATCAGCGGCCCGGACGGCGGGCACAGTCGGCCGGATCACCGGCGGCCAACGTGGCGGTGATCACCAGGGTGCCGTCCTCGGCCAGGAAGTCCAGCGGCGCGTCCAGCCGGCGCATCGCGGCGATCAGCCCGGTGTTGGTGCCGTGGGTCACCGCGTACACCGTCCGTACGTCGGCCGACCGGGCCGCCGCCGACAGCCGCCGCAGCAGCGCCAGACCCAGCCCGTGGCGCTGCCAGGCGTCCTCGACCAGGACGGCCAGCTCGGCCTCGCCGTCGTCCCACATCAGGTGCCCGAGCGCGACGAGCCGCCCGTCCGGGGCGGCCACCGCGAAGCTGCGGCCGTGCCGGGGGTCCAGCAGGTGGTCCAGGTAGCGGCCGGCGTCGCGGACCGGGCCGTGGTAGCGCTGCCGCAGCGAGGCGGGGGAGCAGCGGCCGTGCATCGCCAGCGCCGCCGCCCGGTCGGCCGGCCCGGCCGGGCGCAGCAGCAGCCCGGTCCCGTCCGGCAGGGACAGCCGGGACGGGGCCTCCGGTGTCCGGACGGCGCGGGTCGCGGGCGGGTGCGGCCGGACGGTCCGGTACGGCCCGCCGGTGAGCGCGGGCAGCCGGGTGGCCTGGCCCTCGGGCGCCGCGCACCTGCGGTCGGACCTGCGGAAGGGCCGGTGCCAGAGCCGTTCGGGGCGTGTGCGTGATGCCTTCATGCCGCCGACGCTACCGACGGTGCGCTTCCGTTCGGTTACGTGATCGTGAACGCGTGAATGCCCCGGGGCGTGGTCGGCGGGGTGGGACCGGGCGGGCCCCGGCCCGGGACCGCGGGCCGTCCGGCCGGGACGGTGTCGGCGCAGGTCACGGCCGGTGCCTCAGGCGGGTGGGACGGCGGGCGGTCGACGGTGGGTTGCGTCCCGGTGCTCCTGGTGAGCAGGAGGCCGGGCCCCGTACGTCCACGTACCGAAGGCCGTTCCCATGCGTGACACCCCGTCCGTCCCCACCACCACCGACACCACCACCACCGCCGCCCCCGTCGTCCCCGTCGTCCCGCACGCCCGCCGCGCTCCGGCCGGCACCGCGCTCACCGGCCTGCTCGACCGGCAGGCGCGCCTGCGGCCCGACGCGCCGGCCGTGCTCGGTGCCGGCGGCGGCCTCACCTTCCAGGAACTCGTCGGGACCGCCCGCCGGCTGGCCGAGCGGCTGCGCAGCCTGGGCGCCGGCCCGGACGGCTGCGTCGGCCTGTACGTCGAGCCGTCCGTCGAGCTGGTCGCCGGAGCCTGGGGCGTGCTGTACGCCGGGGCCGGCTACCTGCCGCTGTCGCCCGAGTACCCCGAGGACCGGCTCCGCTACATGATCGAGGACAGCGGCACCAGGATCGTGCTCACCCAGGCACACCTGCGCGAGCGGCTGGCCGCGCTGGCCCCGGCCGGGACGGCGGTCCTCGCCGTCGAGGACGCTCCGCCGCCGCGGGACGCGGAGGGGCGGGAGGCCGTCGAACCGGAGTCGCTGGCCTATGTGATCTACACCTCGGGCAGCACCGGCCGGCCCAAGGGCGTGATGATCGAGCACCGCTCGGTGGTCTCCCAGCTGCACTGGATGCACTCCGCGGGCCACCTCGACCCCGAGGTCACCGTGCTGCAGAAGACCCCGATGAGCTTCGACGCCGCGCAGTGGGAGATCCTCGCCCCGGCGGTCGGCGCCCGGGTGGTGGCCGGCACCCCCGGCCTCCACCGCGACCCGGAGGCGCTGGTCGCCGCCGTCCGGCGGCACGGGGTGACGGCGCTCCAGTGCGTGCCGACCCTGCTCCGGGCGCTGCTGGACACCGAGGGCTTCGCCGGTTGCACCGGCCTGACCAGGCTGTTCTCCGGCGGCGAGGCGCTCTCCCGGCGGCTCGCCCGCGACCTGGGCCGGGCCCTGCCGCAGGCCGCCCTGGTCAATCTGTACGGCCCGACCGAATGCACCATCAACGCCACCTCGCACCTGGTGGACCCGGCCGATCCGGCCGACGGCGCCGGATCGGTGCCGATCGGGCGCCCGGTGGCCGACACCGAGTGCTACGTCCTCGACGAGGAGCTGGTGCCGGTGGCCGCCGACGGCGTGGGCGAGCTGTACATCGGCGGCGTCCAGCTGGCCCGCGGCTACCTGAACCGGCCGGAGCTGACCGCGGAGCGGTTCGTCCACTCCCCGTTCGCCCCCGGCGAGCGGCTGTACCGCACCGGCGACCTCGTGCAGTGGAACCCGGACGGCACCCTCCAGTTCGCCGGCCGGGTGGACAACCAGGTCAAGCTGCGCGGGTACCGGGTCGAGCTGGACGAGATCGCCCGCGCGATCGAGGAGCACACGTGGGTGCGCCGTGCGGCCGCCGTCGTCACCGAGGACGGCCGCACCGGGCACCCGAACCTGGTCGCCTGCGTCGAGCTCAACCCGCGCGAGGCCGCCCTGATGGACCAGGGCGTCCACGGCGGCCACCACCAGTCCAAGGCCAGCAAGCTCCAGGTCAAGGCCCAGCTGTCCGACCCGGGCCTGCGCGACCGGGACCGGCTGGCGGGCCGCGAGCGGGTCGAGCTGCCCGGCCGGAAGGAGACCGCGGCCCAGCGCCGGGAGGTCTTCGCCCGCAAGACCTACCGCTTCTACGACGGCGGCGCGGTCACCCGGGACGACCTCACCGCGCTGCTCGCCCCGCGCCCGGCCGGCACCTTCGGCCGTGACCCGGAGCTGCTGAGCCTGCCCGAACTCGGCCGCGTCCTGCGGTGGTTCGGCCAGTTCCACAGTGAGGAGCGGCTGCTGCCCAAGTACGCCTACGCCTCGCCCGGCGCGCTGTACGCGACCCAGCTGTACCTGGAGACCGGCGGCCTGGACGGGCTCGCGGCCGGGCTGTACTACTACCACCCGGTCGAGCACGTCCTGGTCCGGATCGGGCCGGCCGGGACCCGGGCCGAGGCGTACCTGACGCTGCACTTCTCCGGGAAGCACGGCGCCGTCGAACCCGTCTACCGCAACAACATCCGGGAGGTGCTGGAGTTCGAGACCGGCCACATGCTGGGCGTCCTGGAGGAGGTGCTGCCCGAGTACGGGCTGGACGTGCGTCCGCTCGGCCTCGACCCGGCCGTCAAGGACCGGCTGGACGTCGCCGGGGAGGACCACTACCTGGGCGGCTTCGCGGTCGTCCGGGCCGGCGGCCCGGCCCGGGCCGAGCGCACCGAGCTGTACGTCCAGGCCCACCAGGACCGGGTGGACGGCCTGCCGGGTGGCCTCTACCGGTACGCCGAGGGCGAGTTGACGCACGTCTCGGACGAGGTGGTGGAATCCCGGCACGTGATCGCGATCAACCAGGCCGTCTACGCCCGGGCCGCGTTCGGCATCACGGCCGTCGGCCGCGCCGAGGAGGAGTGGCTGGAGTACATCGCGCTCGGCGCGGTGCTGCACCGCCTCCAGCGCAACGGCCTGTCCCTGGGCTTCATGTCCTCCGGCTACAGCTCCAAGTCCGGCCACCCGCTGCCCGCTTCGCGGCGCATCGACGAGATCCTGGCCGGCCTCGGCATCACCCCCGGCCCGTCGTACTTCTTCCTCGGCGGCAGGGTGAGCGAGGAGCAGATCAGCAGCGAGGGCATGCACGAGGACACCGTCCACATGAAGGGCCCGGCCGAGATCATCAAGGACGAACTGGCCACCCTGCTGCCCGACTACATGCTGCCCAACCGGGTGCTGGTGACGGACGCCCTGCCGCTCACCGCGAACGGCAAGGTGGACCTCAAGGCGCTGGCCGCCTCGGAGGCCGTCCGCACGGCCGACGTGCGCGGCGAGTACGTCGCCCCGGCCACCGGGTACGAGCGGTGGCTGGCCGAGGCCTGGGGGCGGGCGCTGAGGTACGAGGACGCCTCGGTGACGGACGAGTTCTTCGCCGTCGGCGGGAACTCGCTGATCGCCGTCGCCCTGGTCCACCGGATCAACCGGGAGTTCGGCATCGCCCTGCCGCTCCAGGTGCTCTTCGAGTGCCCCCGGCTGGGCGAGCTGGCCGCGCGCGTCGAGCGGGCCTGCGGTGAGGACGGCGCGGGCAGGGCAGGAGCCGCCGGTTCGCGGCTGATCCGGTTGCACCCGGGACGGGCCGACCGGGCGGTGTTCTGCTGGCCCGGACTGGGCGGCTACCCGATGAACCTGCGGCTGCTCGGCCGGGAGGCGAGCGGGGACCGGGCCTTCTACGGCATCCAGGCGCACGGCATCAACCCGGGCGAGACGCCGTACCCGACCATCCGGGAGATGGCCGCCGCCGACGTCGCCGAGCTGCGCCGGGTGCGGCCGCGGGGGCCGTACACGCTGTGGGGCTTCTCCTTCGGCGCCCGGGTCGCCTTCGAGGCGGCCTGGCAGCTGGAGCGGGCCGGGCAGCGGGTGGAGCGGCTGCTGCTGATCTGCCCGGGCAACCCGAAGGTGCGCCGGGCCGACGGCGAGCGGTGGGGCCGCGAGGCCTCGTACGCCAACCAGGGGTACCTGACCATCCTGTTCGGGGTGTTCACCGGCCGGATCAGCGGCCCCGAGCTGGAGCGCTGCCTGGCCGACACGGTGGACGAACCCACCTTCGTGGCCTCCGTGCACCGGATGCTGCCGGAGCTGGACGAGGAGCTCATCCGGCGGATCACCGGGATCGTCGGTGAGACGTACGAGTTCGAGTACAGCTTCCGCGAACTCGCCGAGCGGCGGCTGGACGCGCCGGTGACCGTCTTCAAGGCCGCGGGCGACGACTACTCCTTCATCGAGGGCAGCACCGGCTACTCGGCCGCCCCGCCCACCGTGGTCGACCTGGCCGGCGACCACTACGGGGTGCTGCGGGAGCACGGGGTGGGCGAGCTGGCCGCCGCGATCCGGGAGGTGGAACGGACGGTCCCCGGGGAGCTCCCGGACCGCTGATCGGATGATGTGGACACGCTCACGGACGGCCCAGGATCCGTGAGCGGGGAAGCCCCTTCGGATAGGGATGGCTCGGCTTTCCGCCGATCCCGACTCCCTACCGAAGGGGCTTTCCGATGTCCGTCCAGTCGTCCGTCCAGTCGTCCGTTCCGCGATCCGTTCCGCGATCCGGTCCCCGGTCCGTTCCCCGGTCCGTTCCCCGGTCCGTGAAGAACTCCGCACTGGCCACGGCCTGTTGCGCCCTGCTGCTCGCCCTGCCGCTCGCCCTCGCCCAGCCGGCTGCGGCCGCCGCCGAGCACAACGGTCCCAAGACGCCCGAGGAGGCCGCCGCCTGCCACCAGGTGCTCGCCACCCTGCTCGGCGGCTTCGGGCCGATGCTCGGCAACGCCGTGTGCGTCGTGCAGCCCGCCGACCAGGGCTGACGCCTCCCGGGAATCCGCCGGCGGCGGCCGCCCTCCTCGGGCCGCCGCCGGCACCACCGGTGCTTCGGGTGGGCGTGTGCTGCCCGTGTCATCCGGTGGCCGTCGTGACCGGCGCGACCACCCGACCGGCCCAGCGGGGGCGGGCCGGCCATGGCGGGCGGGCGGGTGCCGGGCCGAGGATGAGCGGGTGGGGGCGAGAAGGGAGCAGGACCGTGAAGGAGTTCCTGGTCGAGATCACCACTGCCGTACCCGAGGGCACCGCCGAGGAGGAGGTCGACCGGCGGCGCGCCGCCGAGGCCGTCCGGGCCCGTGAGCTGGCCGGCACCGGCCACCTGGCCAGGCTGTGGCGCCCGGTCGGCGAACGGCGCAGCCTCGGCGTCTGGCGGGCGGCCGACGAGGCGCAACTGCGTGCGGAGGTGCTCGGCAGCCTTCCGATGTGGCCGTGGATGACCGCCGTGGTGACCCCGCTCGAACCCCACCCCAACGACCCTGGCCCGGCCTGAGGCGACGGCTCAGGCGATGCGGGTCGGCGCGTCCTGGAGGGTGTGGCCGGTGGTGGTCAGCAGCGCCGTCAGAACGGCCGGGGTCACCGAGTGCTCGGTGCGGAGGAAGAGCTCCTGGGGGTGGAGGGAGAGCAGGGTGATCCGGTGGTCGGCGAGGGTGGTGGGGGTGTGGGCGAGAACGGTGGTGCGGACGCGCCAGAGGGTGGTCGGGGGCGGGGCGTGCGGGGACACCCAGGCGTGCAGGAGGGTGACGGCGAGCAGGGCGAGCGCGGAGCCGACGAGGACGGCAGGGCCCTCGGGGCCGTGGACGACGACCTTCGCGATCAGGTCGGCGGCGGTGACGGACAGGAAGACGGCGGCGAGTTCGACGGTGTCACGGCGCCAGTGGCGGGTGCGGCGGGCGCGGGGACCGGCGGGGGCGCGGAAGGCGTCGGGGGAACCGGGGGCACGGCGGGGAGAGGGCTTCGAATGCTCCATGCCGCCACCGTGCCCGACCGGTGTTTCCCGGTCGGGCATCCGTCGTGACCAGCCGGTTACGGTCCGCGCCGGGCTGTTACGGGAGGAACGCGCGGGGCCGCCCCGGGAGGCCGGACGGCGTCCGGCGGCCTACCCGAGCAGCTCGCGGGCCGCGGCCCTGACCTCGGCGAGCAGGAGGTGGAGGTCGGCCTCCGTCGTGGCGGCGTTGAGGAGGCAGGCGCGGAGCATCTCGGCGCTGCCGAGGCGGGCGCCGGTGACGAAGACCCGGCCGCGCCGCTGGACGGCGGCGGGGAGGTCGCGGTTGAGGGCGTCGCGCGCGGCCTCGTCCAGGCCGGGGGCGCGGTGGCGGAACGCCACGATCGAGGTCTGCACCTCGGCGATCAGCTCCAACTCCTCGTCGTCCTGGACGAGTTCGCCGAGCCGGCGGGCCAGCGCGGTGCACCGGGCGATGTCCCGGGCGAGGCCGGCGCGGCCCTTGTGGGCGATGGTGGCCCAGACCTTGAGGGCCCGGAAGGGACGGGTCTGCTCGGTGCCGTACTCGGAGAACCAGCCGAGCGCGCCGGCCGCCTCGTCGCGCAGGTAGGACGGGACGAGGCTGAAGGTGCCGCGCAGCTCCTCGGTGTCGCGGACCAGCGCGCAGCCGCAGTCGACCGGGACGCCGAGCCACTTGTGCGGGTCGAGGGCGAGCGAGTCGGCCCGCTCCAGGCCGGCGTAGCGGTGGGCGATGGCCGGGTCGAGCCGGCCGAAGGCGCCGTACGCGCCGTCGACGTGCAGCCAGAGGCCCTGCTCCTCGCAGAGGTCGGCGATCGGGCCGAACGCGTCCACCGCGCCGGTGCCGACGGTGCCCGCCGAGGCGACCACCAGGAAGGGCAGCAGGCCGGCCGCGCGGTCGCGCTCGACGGCTGCCCGCAGGTCGGCGGTGTCCAGCCGGCCGTCGGGGCCGGTGGCCACGGTGCGCAGGTGCCTGCTGCCGAGGCCGAGGAGTTCGGCGGCCTTGCGGACGCAGGAGTGGGTCTCGCCGGTGACGTAGCCGACCAGCGGCGGCAGGCCCGCCAGGCCCTCCTCGCGGACGTCCCGGCCGGCCCGCCGGGCGGCCCGGTCGCGGGCGGCGGCGAGGCAGACGATGGTCGCCATCGAGGTGCCGGAGGTGAGCAGGCCGCCGCCGGCGGGGTGCGGGAAGCCGACCAGCTCGGCCGTCCAGCGGACCACGGCGCGCTCCAGGTGGACGTCGGCGTGGTCGCCGCCGGCCGAGCTGGGGTTCATCGCGGAGGCGGCGAGGGTGGCGAGCACTCCGGCGGGGGCGGGGGCGGAGTTGACCCAGCCGAAGAAGCGCGGGTTGCCGTTGCCCATCGGATACGGCAGGACGTCCCGCCCGATGGCGCCGATCAGCTCGTCGAGCGGGCGGCCCTCGGTGGGCAGCGGGGCGTCGCGCAGGGCCCGGCGGGCGGTCTCGTCCATGGGCTGCCAGACCGGGCGGCCGGGCAGTTCGGCGAGGTAGTCGGAGACCAGGTCGGCGGTGGCGTGGGCGGCGCGGCGGAAGTCGGTGCCAGGGAGGTCGGTGCCGGGGAAGTCCTCGGTGGTCATGGCGTGCTCCAGGGAGGCCGGGGGACGGGCTGGGCGAGGCGCGGCGTCCTTGGCGCACCCTGATCAGGCGATGATCGGGCGATCTTACGCATGAGGGCCCGCGCCGTGCGGCGCGGGCCCTCATGCCGGGACCGGGGTGTCGGTCGGGAGACCGGGGTGTCAGTCCAGCGAGCCGGACAGGCCGCTCGCGGAACGGCAGTAGCCCTGCATCTCCTTGTTGGTGATCTTGGCGCAGAGCCGTCCGGCCGCGCCCCCGTCGGTGTAGTTGACCGTGTAGTAGCTGACCAGGCCCTCGGCGCAGGCCTTGCGCTGCCAGCCGTCGGCGGCGGTGGCGCACTGCTCGGCCGCCCAGTCCTCGCGGTCCAGGTTGTACTTCATGGTGCGCGAGCCGACACCGCGGCTGCAGTCCACCGCCCCGCCGCTCGCCTTGCCGTTGAGGCACCACTTGAGGGCCTCGGCGTAGACCTCGGGGTGGTTCGGGTAGTCGTGCGAGGACAGGTAGAAGGTCGGGGCGTAGAAGAAGCAGGCGGACTGGAACAGCGACGGCTGGTCCTTGCACGGGTAGAGCGGGTCCTGGGCGAGCTTGTCGGCGGGCAGGTTGGCCTTGGCCTGCTCGTCCTCCTCGTCCGGGCCGAAGAGCTGCATGAACAGGCCCTCGGAGCAGCGGATCCGGTTCTGGTCGGAGGGGAACTTGTTGCACAGGTCGCGGGCCTTGGCGACGTCCTGCTTGACCACGAACATGGTGCCGTGGCCGACGCCGTGGATGCAGGGGCCGCTGTTCTTGGGCGCGCAGAGCTTGAGCAGGTCGGTCTCGGGCTGGGCGGAGGCGTTGAGCATCTCCTCGACCGCGCCGTGCAGGTAGCCGGCCGCGCAGGTCTCGTGCGGGAAGGAGATGACCTTCTGGAAGTCGGCGTTGAAACGCTTGACCGCCGCGTGGCCGAGCTCGTGCGCGATCGGGTGGCAGAAGCGCACGGTGTACGGCTTCTCCTTGGTGATCCTGTCGAGGTCGGCCAGGGCGACGCCGGGGTCGGTGGCGTCCATCTCGGCCATCAGCTTGTTGCGCAGCGTGGAGCGGGTCCACACCGCGGGGTCGCCGGTCGGGGTGGCGCTCGCGGGCCCGGCCGCGGCCGGCCGGGCGCCGGTGGCGGGGGCCCCGGGGGCGACGGCGGCGGGGGCCGCGCCGGACGCCGCGGGCGACCAGTCGGTGACGGCCACCGATCCCAGGCCCAGGACGCCCAGGAGCAGGGCGGTGAGAATCGCGAAGACTCGCGGCTGCATGACGGGATCCCCCGGCGGATCGAGGTGAACGTTTCGCTCCCATCCTGACGGCAGATGAGCGGTTAATCCGCGAATTCGCCCGCCATTCGGGAGGTGTCGGCGACGCTATCGCACGGTCGGACCGCCGGGACCGGCGGGATGCTCCCCCTCACAATCACCCGGACGGAGTATGGGGGCGCGGGCGCGGGCCACTGCGCCGTCCGAGTGGTGGTACCCGCGCCCCGGTGCCCCGCGCGCCGCGTTCGGGGGCTCCGGCGTCCTCCTCGCGCCGCCGTTTCCGGGGCTCCGGTGTTCTCCTCGCGCCGCTGTTTCCGGGGCTCCGGCGCTCACGGCCCCGGTGGTCGGGGCGCCGCGCTGGGCCCGTTCACAGCTCCAGCGTCACCTGGTAGTCCGTCAGCCAGGCGTCGAAGTCCAGTGCGAGGTCGACGGCCAGCCGCACGGACTGCGGGTCGGTGTCCGGGGCGAGCGCGTCGGCGAGGCGCCGCCGGTCGAGCAGGTCCAGGGCCGGGGAGGTGCGCTCGGCGGCGAGCCGGGCGAGTTCGGCGCGCAGTTTCGCCGGGTAGTGCGGGTCCGTGGTGACCGGGTACGGGCTCTTCGGCCGTTCGGCGACCGCGGTCGGCAGCACGTCCCGGACGGCGGCGCGCAGCAGGCTCTTCTCCCGTCCGTCGAAGGACTTCATCGCCCACGGGGCGTTGAAGACGTACTGGACCAGCCGGTGGTCGCAGAACGGCACCCGCACCTCCAGCCCGTTGGCCATGCTCATCCGGTCCTTGCGGTCGAGCAGGATGCAGACGAAGCGGGTCAGGTTGAGGTACGAGATCTCGCGCATCCGGCGTTCCACCGGATCCGCCGCCGGCAGGTGCGGGACCTCGGCGATCGCGTCGCGGTAGCGGGCCCTGCGGTAGCCGTCCAGGTCGAGCTTGCGGAGCAGTTCGGCGTCCAGGAGGTGTTCGCGCGGGGTGGCTCCGCCGCCGGCGATGCCGGTGAGGCCGAGGGCCCAGGGGAAGTCCTCGACGGCGACGGTCTTCGGGTCGTGGAACCAGCGGTAGCCGCCGAAGAGCTCGTCCGCGGACTCGCCGGACAGCGCGACCGTGGAGTGGCGGCGCACGCCCCGGAAGAGCAGCAGCAGCGAGGTGTCCATGTCGCCGACGCCGTTGGGCAGGTCACGGGCGCGCAGCACGACGGAGCGCCGGGACGGGTCGGTCAGGTCGGCGGCGTTCAGCTCGACGACGCTGTGGTCGGCGCCGACGTGCGCGGCGAGCAGCCGGGCGAACGGGCCGTCCTGGGTCTGCCGGACGTCGTTGGCGTGGAAGGTCTCGCTCTGCCCGGCGAAGCCGACGGAGAAGGAGCGCACCGGGCCGGCCCCGGCGGCGCCCAGTGTCCGGGCGGCGAGGGCGGTGACGGCGCTGGAGTCCAGGCCGCCGGAGAGCAGCGAGCAGAGCGGGACGTCCGCCTCCAGCTGGCGGTGCACGATGTCGTCCAGCAGGGCCCGGACGGTGGCGACGGTGGCCTCCAGGCTGTCACGGTGCTCGCGTGCCTCCAGCGCCCAGTAGCGGCGGACCGACAGGCCCTCCCGGCGCACCCGGACGACGTGCCCGGGCCGGACCTCGTGGATGTCCCGGTACGGGGTGAGGCCGGGGGTGCGGGTGTAGCCGAGCAGTTCGCGCAGCCCGTCCAGGTCCACCACCGGGCGGACGGAGGGGTGGGCGAGCAGGGCCTTGACCTCGGAGCCGAAGATCACGCCGTCCGGGGTGCGGTGGTAGTACAGGGGTTTGACGCCCATCCGGTCGCGGACCAGCAGCAGCTCCTCGCGCCGGACGTCCCAGACCGCGAAGGCGAACATGCCGTTGAGCCGCTCGGCCAGGTGCTCGCCCCACTCCAGGTAGGCGCGCAGCACGACCTCGGTGTCGCTGCGGGTGCGGAAGCGGTGCCCGGCCGCCTCCAGTTCGGCGCGCAGTTCGCGGTGGTTGTAGACCTCGCCGCTGTAGGTGAGCACGGCCAGCGTCCGGCCGTCGTGCTCGGCCGTCATCGGCTGGACGCCGCCCTCGATGTCGATCACCGCGAGCCGGCGGTGGCCGAGCGCGGCGTGCGGCTCCAGGTGGACGCCGCCGGCGTCCGGGCCGCGGCGGACCTGGGTGGCCGTCATCGCGTCGAGGACACCCCGTTCGGCGGTGAGGTCGCGCTCGAACGCGACCCATCCGGTGATCCCGCACATCAGCAAGCCTCCGGTCTTCCGCTTCGTGTTCAGGGGGTCACGCTACGTGCGGAGTTGGTGCCGCTTCAAGGGGCCTTCGGGAACGGGGGTGATCGGGTGGCCGTTCGGCGGTCGAATGTGAAGAAGGAGTGAATCCAGTCTGAAAGTCGTAATGTCTGCCCGATTTCGGGCAGAAACTTTGGCTTCGGCGGGCCAGCCGACCTAGGCTCCTCACTCGTGCCGAGCTCACCCCACCCCCACGAAGACCTCCTCGCCCACCTCACCCGGACCAGCCCGCTCGGGCCCCGGGAGGCGGCGCGGGTCGTGGCGGAGGTGCTGGCGTACTTCTCCGAGAGCACCGAGGACTACGTGCGCCGCCGCCACACCGAGCTCCAGGCGCGCGGACTGACCAACGAGCGGATCTTCGCCCGGCTCGCCGAGGAGCTGCCGCAGCGCCGGGTCTCGGCGCCGGAGCTCTCGGCCCGCCAGCTGCGGCGGATCGTCTACGGCTGAGCCGTCGTTCCCGACCTTCTGAAGACCTCGAAGAGGAGACCACGCATGTGCGGAATCGTGGCCTACATCGGCCCCAAGGATGCGACCCCCTTCCTGCTGGAGGGGCTGGCGCGGCTGGAGTACCGCGGCTACGACTCGGCCGGCGTCGCCGTCACCGGGCGCAGCGGCGGGATCAAGCTCCGCAAGGTGAAGGGGCGGGTCGCCGACCTGGCCGCCGCCGTGCCGGCCCGGTTCAAGGGCACCACCGGCATCGGCCACACCCGCTGGGCCACCCACGGCGTCCCCAGTGACGCCAACGCGCACCCGCACCTGGACAACGCCGAGCGGATCGCCGTCGTCCACAACGGCATCATCGAGAACGCCGACGAGCTGCGCGCCAAGCTCACCGCCGACGGCGCGGTGTTCCGCTCCGAGACCGACACCGAGGTGCTCGCCCACCTGATCGCCGCGAACGTCGCCGAGGGCGTCGAGCTGGAGGACGCGGTGCGGGCCGCGCTCGCCCGGGTGGTCGGCACCTACGGCATCGCGGTGCTCGACGGCGAGCGGCCGGACCGGATCGTGGTCGCCCGCAACGGCAGCCCGATCGTGCTGGGCATCGGCGAGAAGGAGATGTTCGCGGCCTCGGACGTCTCCGCGCTGGTCCGCTACACCCGCCAGGTCGTCCACCTGGAGGACGGCGAGCTGGCCACCGTCCGGGCCGACGGCTTCCGCACCTTCACCGCGGACGCCCGCACCACGCACCGCCAGCCGTCCACCGTGGACTGGGAGGTCGACTCCTACGACACCGGCGGCTTCGAGCACTTCCTGCTCAAGGAGATCCACGAGCAGCCCGGCTCGGTCGAGCGCACCCTGAGCGGCCGGCTCGACGAGCGCTTCGCCACCGCGCACCTCGGCGGCCTCAACCTGGACGCCCGGGAGCTGCGCGAGATCCGCCGGGTGAAGATCCTCGGCTGCGGATCGGCCTACTACGCGGGCGAGATGGGCGCGCAGCTGATCGAGGAGCTGGCCCGGATCCCCGCGCACAGCGAGCCGGCCTCGGAGTTCCGCTACCGGAACCCGGTGATCGAGGCGGACACCCTGTACGTGGCGGTCAGCCAGTCCGGCGAGACCTACGACACGCTGGCCGCCGTCCAGGAGGTCAAGCGCAAGGGCGGGCGGGTGCTCGGCGTCGTCAACACCGTGGGCAGTGCTATCGCCCGAGAGTGTGACGGCGGTATCTACCTGCACGCCGGTCCGGAGGTCTCGGTCGCCTCCACCAAGGCGTTCACCTCCACCGTGGTCGCCTTCGCGCTGCTCGCCCTGCACTTCGGGCGCATCCACGACCTGTCGCCCGCCGACGGGCGCCGGATCGTTTCGGCGCTCCAGGCGCTGCCGGACCAGATCCGCGAGGTGCTGGAGCAGAGCGAGGCCATCGCCCGGCTCGCCGCCGAGTACGCCGACTCCACCGGCATGATGTTCATCGGCCGGGTGCGCGGCTTCCCGGTGGCCCGCGAGGGCGCGCAGAAGCTCAAGGAGATCTCCTACGTCCACGCCGAGGCCTACCCGGCGAGCGAGCTCAAGCACGGCCCGCTGGCGCTGATCAGCCCCGAACTGCCCACCGTGGCACTGGTTCCGGACGACGAGCTGCTGGACAAGAACCTGACCACGCTCGGCGAGATCAAGGCCCGCTCCGGGCGGATCATCGCCGTCGCCCACCGGCGGCCGGAGGAGAAGCTCGCGGACCACTGCATCCTGGTGCCCAAGAGCGAGCCCGAACTGGACCCGCTGCTGCTCAACATCCCGCTCCAGCTGTTGGCCTACCACGCCGCCGTCGCCCTCGGCCGCGACGTGGACAAGCCGCGCAACCTGGCGAAGAGCGTGACGGTGGAGTAGGGCCCCTCGCGGCGGGCGCCCCGGGAGCGGGGCGCCCGCATCGGACCCGCGGGTCCCGGTCGCTGTGCGGACGGCCGGGGCCCGCGTTCTCTCCGTGCGTGCTTTCAGAACACCGAGCACCCGGAGAGGGTGGTCAGGGTGTCCAGGGCGGCGACCGCGGCGACGGAGTTGCCGGCCTGGTCCAGGCGCGGGCCCCAGGCGCAGACGGCGGCGCGGCCGGGGAGTATGGCGAGGATGCCGCCGCCGACGCCGCTCTTGCCCGGCAGGCCCACGCGGAAGGCGAACTCGCCGGCCGCGTCGTAGGTGCCGCAGGTGAGCAGGACGGCGTTGATCCGCTTGGTCTCGCTGCGGGACATCAGCCGGGTGCCGTCGGCACGCACGCCGTAGCGGGCGAGGAAGGAACCGGCCAGCACCAGGTCGCGGCAGCTGGTGGCCACGGCGCAGTGGGCGTAGTAGTGCTCCAGCACGGTCTCGACCGGGTTCTGCAGGTTGCCGTGGCTGGCGATGAAGTGGGCCAGCGCGGCGTTGCGGTGGCCGTGTTCGGCCTCCGAGGCGGCGACCACCGGGTCGGTGTCGAGCAGTGGGTTGCCGGACTCGCGGCGCAGGAACTCCCGTACCGCGCCCGAGGCGTCGCCGGTCATGGTCTGGAGGCGGTCGGTGACCACCAGGGCGCCCGCGTTGATGAACGGGTTGCGCGGGATGCCGTGCTCGGTCTCCAGCTGCACCAGGGAGTTGAACGGGTTGCCGGACGGCTCGCGGCCGACGCCCTGCCAGAGCGCGTCGCCGCCGTACGCCACCGCGAGGGCGAGCGAGAACAGCTTCGAGACGCTCTGGACGGAGAACGGCCGCTCCCACTCCCCGACGCCGTGCAGCTCCCCGTCGACGGTGGCGACGGCCATGCCGAAGGCCTCCGGGTCGGCGGTGGCGAGCGCCGGGATGTAGTCCGCCACCCGGCCCCGGCCCGCGGTCGCCCGGGCGGCCGCCTCGGCGGCCTCCAGCAGCACCGGCCAGTCCAGGATCTCCCCGCCGGGCACACCGTTCAACGCTTCTCCTCCACCGGCACCGACCGCGGACAGCACCGGGACCGGCAGCGGACACGGGCGGGACCGGTCGCGCGGTGCGGGGGCGTCCGGTCCGACCAGGATTATCCGTGTTCCGGACGCGGCCCCGGTACGGGGGTCGGGCGCGGGCGGGTCACGGCGCGTCGGTGGGGGCCTGGACGGGCGGGCCGGTGAGCAGGGTGCCGGAGTCCGAGTACGGCAGGCCGTTGGGGACGCAGCCGTGCAGCCCCTTGATCTGCTGCATCATCACCGGCGCCGGGGCGTCCGGGCCGGGGCAGTCGACGTGGCCGTTGCCGAGGATGTGGCCGACCTCGTGGTTGACGGCGAGCGCGTGGTACAGCTCGGGCCGGCCCTGGTAGAACTCGGACAGCTCGGTCCAGCGCTTGAGGTTGATGACCACCTGGTGGGTGACGCCGCAGTTCACCCAGCCGCCGGTGTCCAGCCCGTACTGGCCGCAGATCCGGTCGGTGGACCTCGGGGTGGCCAGGTAGACGGTGAAGTCCACCGGGTCCGCGGGCACCCGCTGGAACGAGACCGTGCCGCCGGCCGCCCAACCGTGCCGGACATCGCCCAGGACGGCGTCCACCTCGGCCGCGAACTGCGCCGGGCTCTCCGCGATCCCGTCCTCCACCCGCACCTTGTAGCGGTACAGGCGCTCGCCGGTGCCGAAGCGGGCCGAGCCGCCGGACGCGGTCGTGAACGCCAGCCGGTCCCCGTCCCCGTCGCTCCACGGCTGCCACCAGAGCAGCCCGGCGGTCAGCGCCGCGGCCAGCGCGAGGGCGAGGGCGCCGTGCCGGGGCTTGCGGCGGCGGAGCCGCGCGAGCGCCCTCAACGGCCCGCTCCCGCCGCGTCCGGGTGCGCGCGACCGGCCTCGGCGAGGCGGGCGGACTCGCCGCGCAGGGCGTCGTGGGTCATCGGGAGGGCGGTGGTGTCCGGTCGGTCGTGGATCGGGGCCAGAGTGGACATGGCGGAGGTGCTCCAGGACGGGATCGGCG
>NZ_JBSHBN010000153.1:4585-23165 GCF_053612025.1 Kitasatospora sp. NPDC054768 | reverse complement strand
GCCGCCGCGGTCTCGACGCTAACCTGGTGGCCGAGCTGCGGGGGCGGCCGGTCGGGCGGCTATGGCCGTTTGGGTGCTTGGGGGGCGGCCGGGCCGCAACCCCGGCGCGCCCCGTCCGTGCCTCCGTGCCTCGACCGCCCGAGAGTCGACGCGGCTCAGCGCGGCGGCACCGGGTCCGTCCCGCCGGCGCCCGGGCGGCAGCGCAGCAGCCGTCCGGCCGTCAGCCGGGCCCCGCGCAGCGCGCCGTGCCGGTGCAGTGCCTGCACCGCGTAGGTCGAGCAGGACGGCGTGTACGGGCAGCAGGCCGGACGCCGGGGGCTGACCTCGGTGCGGTAGTGGCGCACCGCGCCGTACAGCACTCCGGCCGCGAACCCGCGCGGGGCGGGGGCTGACGGGTCGGCCGTCCGGCGTCCGCGCGCGCCGGTGAGGGCGAACCGGACGCCGGAGACCATCATCACCGGGATCAGGGCGATCAGGCAGGGGTCGGCGAACTCGCAGCAGCCGTCGAGGCAGCAGTCCGTACCCTCGTCCCGGAGGTGCTTGCGCCGCCGGGCCTTGGCCTCGTCCTCCGGGCGGTAGCGCTTCCGGTACTCCTCCCACATCCGGCGCTGCTTCTTCCGCCGGAGCCGTTCCGAGGCGGGCAGCCACAACCAGGCGCGCTCCGGGCGGGCCGGCGGGTAGTGGGCGCCGAGATCCGGCGTCGGGTCGGACACTGCTGAGAATCCCCTTGTTCCTTCCGCCGGGGCCGGCCCCCGACAATCCGGGCCAGATTATCCGAAGATCACCTGGCCGGATCCCGGGCGGAGGCCGAGCCGACACCGAGCCGACACCGAGCGGATTCCGCCCGCTCAGCCGCCGAGGTTGAGCGAGGGGAAGAGGTCCTCGAACGGCTGGGTGGTCACCGACACGCTCCGGGAGAACGGATTGTCGAAGTCCCAGATCATGAACAGCAGGAAGGCGATCAGCACGCTGAAGCAGAGCGCCAGGGTCAACTCCCGCGGCGTGCGCCGGATCTGCAGCGCGAACAGCATGCCGACGGTCACCACCGCACCGCCGATCAGACCGAGCCAGACCACCCCGGGCATCGTCGGCCCGGCGTTCTGCCCGCGCGAATTGCGGGCCTCCGATGCCTCGCTGACCCGGTCCATGATCGGCTGGTAGGACTGCGACTCCAGGTCGGAGGCGGGCGCCCGGGTGGCGACGTCGTTCTGGAGCTTCTGGAGCAGCTGGTCGCCCTTCTCGGTGATCGCCCCGTTCTCCTTCATGTAGTCCCACTCGGTGTTCACGACGTACGAGACGTAGGCGTCCACGTCGGCCCGGACCTGGTCCCGGAACTCCACCGGGTAGATCACCGCGCGGTCGCTCACCTCGCGCAGCGACTGCGCCTCGCGGAACAGGTCGTCCTGTGCGGCGCCGCGCGCCTCCCAGACACCCGCGATGGCGAGGCCGAGGACGATCGCGTAGACCACCCCGATCATCATCGTGATGTACTCGATGACGTCCGGGGTCTCGTCGGTGCTCTCCTCGATCGGTCGGCGCTGCCTGAGCACCACCACCGCCACGACGACGGCACAGGCCGACGCCATGGCGATGATCAACGCCACCCACTCGGACATGGGAACTCCCTTCTCTGGCTTGGCTTGTGACGGAAAGGAAACGGTTCAGGGGGGCGACCCCGGGCCGCAGGGGCGGGGCCGCCGCCGACCGGAAACCGGTCGACGGACCGCCGGGAGACGGTCAGGACGGACCCGAGCGGCCACCGCGTCCTCGGCCACCGCGACCCGGCCGCAGGGCAGCCGCCGCGATCACGGCAGGAACCATGATCATCAGCATCGTGGTGGTCATCGAGATGCCCTGGTGGTGCCGGGCCATGGGCGCGGGCTTCGTCGCCGGGGCGTGGAACACCGGTCGAGCCGACGGGGTCGGCCACAGCGGGCTCGGACGCACCGCGCTCGGCGAGGCCGCGGGGCTGGGCGCGACCGCGCTCGGCGAGGCCGCGGGGCTGGGCGCGACCGCGCTCGGGGCCGCCGGCACGGGGGCCACGGGGTCCGGAACGGGCACAGCGGGCGCGGGGGCGGGCGGAGCCGGCGCCGGGGCGGGTGGCGGCGCGGGGACCGACGGCGGTGCGGGGGCCGGCGACGCCGGGGGCGCGGGTGACGCGGGCGCCGGGGTGGGGTCCGGAGTCGGACCGGGCGACGACGGGGTCGGCGTGGGCACGGTCGGTGACGGCGTGGGGGCCGGACTCGGGCTGGGCGTCGAACTCGGGCTCGGGCTCGGGCTCGGCGATGGACTCGGGCTCGGAGTCGCACTGGGGCTCGGCGACGGCGTAGGAGTCGGGGTCGGCGTAGGGCTCGGCGTCGGCGTGGGAGTGGGTGTCGGCGTCGGCGTCGGCGTGGGCGACGGCGTCGGCGTGGGCGACGGCGTCGGCGTGGGCGTGGGAGTCGGCGTGGGCGACGTTGTCGGCGTGGGAGTCGGCGTGGGACTCGGGGTCGGCGTACGCGTGGGCGTGGGCGTGGGGGTGGGCGTACGCGTCAGCGTGGCTGTCGGGGTCGGCGTACGAGTCGGCGTGGGGGTGGGCGTCGGGCTGGGGCAGGGATGCGGGTGGTGATGGTGGTGGTGCCAGCCGTGGTCCCCCCACCAGTCGTCGTCGGGCCAGTCGTCCCCCCACCAGTCGTCCTCGTGGTCGTCACCGCCGTGGCCCGGCCCGACCTGCCCGGGCCCGGCCTGCCCCTCGACCGGCCGCCCGGGCTCGCTGCGCAACCCCGTCGGGCGCGGGGGCGAGGAGAAGGGCGTCGACGGGAAGGGCATCGAGGGGGTGGGAAGCGCGGTCGTGGGCGGCAGGGAGAAGGGCGGCGCGGTGGGCTTCGAAGTCGGCTTCGGGCTGGGCTTCGAGGTGGGCTTGGGGCCGGGTTTGGGCGGGTGGCAGGGGTGGTGCCCGTGCGGCGGCTTGGGCCCGTGGTGCCCCGGACCACCGGCGCCCGGCGCGACGCCGACTCCGACCTGGACGTCCACGTCCACGTCCACGCCGACGGCCACCTGCCCGCCCGGCCGTACCGACAGCGACACGTCGGTCTCGTCGCACACGCAGACGTCCACCGCCGGACCGCGCGGGGGCCGGCCGGACTGCCCCGCGCCGGAGGCGGTCGCTCCGCCGACCAGCGCGCAGACCGCGACCACGCAGGCCGCCGCGCCGATCAGCCGCACCCGTCGCCCGGGCGCCGCGCCCCCACCGCCGCCGGGCGGTATCCGGCGGATCTGCCGACGCTGGGGCATGGGCTCCACACACCTCTCGGGTCGTCCGGGGAGGACGGAACGGCTCGGGCCGACCGACCTCAGGGGAATGGGCGGAACGGTCAAGACGGGGAGAAAGATCAGATACGGTCGCATTCCTGATGGACATTCCATCGGGTACGACCAGAAGTGATCAGACATGGCCAGGCGGACGGCCCGCCTTCGGGGGGCGGGCCGTCCGTCATCAGGTCAAACGATCTTCGAGCCGGCCGGTTACGGCCCGCGCCCACTGTTCCGTGCGCTCAGCCGCGGCGGTGCGCGATCTCCACGTTCTCCAGCACGCCGACCGCGTCCGGCACCAGGATGGCGGTCGAGTAGTAGGCGCTGACCAGGTACGAGATGATCGCCTTCTCGTCGATGCCCATGAAGCGGACCGACAGCGACGGCTGGTACTCGTCCGGGATGCCGGTCTGGTGCAGGCCGATGACGCCCTGGTTGTCCTCACCGGTACGGATCACCAGGATCGAGCTGGTGTTCTCCTTGGTGACCGGGATCTTGTTGCACGGCAGGATCGGCACCCCGCGCCAGGCCGGCACCTGCTGCCCGCCGAGGTCGACGTGGGTGGGGTACAGCCCACGGGCGTTGAACTCCCGGCCGATCGCGGCGATGGTCCGCGGGTGGGCGAGCAGGTAGTCGGGGTCACGGCGACGGTTGAGCAGCTCGTCCAGGTCGTCCGGGGTGGGCGGGCCGGAGTGGGTCTGGATGCGCTGGTCGAAGTCGGCGTTGTTGAGCAGGCCGAACTCCGGGTTGTTGACGATCTCGTGCTCCTGGCGCTCGCGCAGGGCCTCGATCGTCAGCCGCAGCTGGTGCTCGGTCTGGTTCATCGGCTGGTTGTACAGGTCCGCGACGCGGGTGTGGACCTTCAGGACGGTCTGCGCGACGCTCAGCTCGTACTCACGGGGCTTGAGCTCGTAGTCCACGAAGGCGCCGGGCAGCTCGAACTCGCCGCGGTGGCCGGCCGACATGGCGATCTCGGCCTCGCCGCGCTCGTTCTGCGCCTGGAGCGGCAGGGCCAGGAAGGCCTGGAGGTGCTCCTGGAGGCTGGGGGCGTTGTCCCGGATGGCGGCGAAGTCCGCCCGGGTCAGCGTCAGGGCGACACCGGCGGTGGCGGTCTTGGCGGTGAACTCCCAGGTGGCGTCCGGGTTCAGCAGCGCGTCCTCGCCGAAGCGGTCGCCGTCGCCGGCCACGCCGACCACGATGTCGTCGCCGTACTTGCCGGTGCCGATCTTGTTGACCTTGCCGTGCGCGATCAGGAAGATCTTGTCGGCGGCGTCCCCCTGGGTGGCGAGCACCTCGCCGGGGCCGAAGTCCCGCTGCTGGCAGCGGTCGGCCAGGGCGGTGAGGACGTCCTCCTCCTCGTAGCCGCGCAGCAGCGCCAGCTCGCCCAGCTCCGCCGGGATCACCCGGACCTGGGAGCCGGTCTTGATGAACTCCACCACCCCGTTGCCGACGGCGTAGGTGAGCCGGCGGTTGACGCGGTAGGCGCCACCGGCCGCCTGGACCCAGGGAAGCACCTTGAGCAGCCAGCGGGAGGTGATCTCCTGCATCTGCGGTGCGGACTTGGTCGTGGTGGCAAGGTTCCGGGCAGCGGCTGTCGCGAGGCTCTGCTGCTTGGCCTGCACTGCCTCCGGGCTCGTGTCCACGGTCATCGGCAGGGATCTCCATTCCTGTGATCGGGTCACGCGTCCAGGGGCACACCGGCCCGTCCTGGCGCATGCCATGACGGATCATCAGATCCGCCTACTGGTGGGGGCGTTGGTGTTTCACGCGAAAGGCGGCCGCCATCTCCGGGCGGCCCATCCGGAACCCTAGATCACCAGGACCCGACCGGGCCCGCACGGAGGCCCACTACCCCCCGATAGGGTGAATCTCACCCGGTCCGCCCCCACAGTCACATAAACTCCGGGAACATCCGTTCGCCCCTGCGGTCCCCGTGCCGCCAAAGGCATTCCAGCACCGGCCCGGGCCCTGCCGAACGGCCCGGAGGCCATCGCCGGACGTCAACCCGGCGTACCGTCCCGGCGTCGGCGCGGACCCCGGGTGCGGACCCCGGAGCGCCGCCGCACCCGGGCCCCGGCCATCGGCCGCGGAGCGCGCGAACCGCCCCGACAACGCGACGGCCCCGGGGACGCGAAGGTCTCCGGGAACGCGAAGGGCCCGTCAGGTGCCGGCACGGGGGAAGCCGGCACCTGACGGGTGAACAGGGGGTCGCGCAGGGCGGGGTCCGCACCGGGGAGGCCCGGGCGCCCGCGACGGGCTGCCGACGACGCCGACGGTCCCGCCGGGTCAGGCGCAGGCGACCTGGGTACCGGGGATGCCGATGATCCCCGAGTTGTTGGTCTCACCGCCGTTGTACTCGTAGTACAGGTAGGAGTAGAAGTCGATCCGGGTCTCCGGGCCGCAGGCCGAATCCGGGGCGACGGCGTACGTCACCGTGAAGGCGCTGCTGGCGCCCGGGGCGAGTGGAACGCTGTAGCGGGCGATGCCGCCGTGGACGTTGTCACTGCACCCGTTGGTCTGGGTGCCGCAGGCGGTCGCGGTGAACTTGAGCCCGTTCTCCAGACTGGTGGCGTAGGTCTCCTGGACACTCTGGTAGACGAACTGGATCGGGGTGTCGTACGGGTTGGTCAGCGTCAGGGAGAGCGTGAACTCGCCGCCCCGGACGGTCGTCTGCTTGTCGGAGACGGCCGTGAGGGGCAGCTGGGTGTCGGCCCGGGCGGCGGGGGCGGCGGCGAGGAGCAGACCGACGACGAGGGCCGGACACGCGGCGAGCGCGGCGCGACTCGGATGTGTTCTGCGCATGACCAAGGAGCGTAGGCCTCGCCTCCGCCCGGGTTGCATTCCTCGGCCCCGGTCCGTACCGACGCAGGAGCGGCGAACGGACACCGCGCACCCGCCGCCCGCGTTCCGCCCCCACGGGCGTGCCCGGGGCCCTATGCTTCGCCGCTCCTCCCCTGCCCCGTCACCCGCAGGGCGGCAGGATGTCGCAGAGCGCGCCGAGCGCCGCCGGGTAGGCGTGGTCCGGCGGCGTGGCGTAGCCGACCACCAGTCCGTCGACGGCGGGCATCGCCTCCTCGCCGATCGCCGGGTGGCGGTAGTCGGCGAGCCCCTCGACGGCCAGGCCCCGGTAGGCGGCGGCCTTGAGCACCGAGCGCTCGGTGCCCGGCTCCAGTCGCAGCACCGCGTGCAGGCCGGCCGCGATGCCGGAGACCTCGATGTGCGGAGCGCGGGCGGCCAGTGCGGCCACCAGCTGGTCGCGGCGGTCCCGGTAGCGGCGGCGCATCCGACGCACGTGCCGGTCGTAGCCGCCGGAGTCGATGAAATCGGCGAGCGTGAGCTGGTCCAGGGCGCTGGCCCAGCCCTCGCGTTCGCCCTTGGCGGCGAGCACCCGGTCCACCAGGTGGTCGGGCAGCACCATCCAGCCGAGCCGCAGCGCGGGGGTCAGGCTCTTGCTGGCGCTGCCGAGGTAGACCACTCGTTCGGGGTCGAGCCCCTGGAGGGCGCCGACCGGCTGGCGGTCGTACCGGAACTCCCCGTCGTAGTCGTCCTCCAGGAGCAGCCCGCCGCGCCCGCGTGCCCAGTCGACCACGGCCGCGCGGCGGCCCGGGTGCAGCGGGCCGCCGGTCGGGAACTGGTGGGCGGGGGTGAGCAGGGCCGTCCGGACCTCCGGATACCGGGCCAACTCACCTGTCCGGGCGCCCAGTTCGTCGATCGACAGCGGAACGGTGGCAACGCCCGCGGCGGCCAGCAGCCCGCGGTGGAAGCCCAGCCCGTACGCCTCGACAGCCAGCGGGCCGTGCTCGGCGGGCGGCAGGACGGGTGCGGCGCCGTCGAAGAGCAGCCGCAGCGCGTGGGCGAAGCCGGAGCAGACCACGATCCGGTCGGGGTCGGTGCGCACCCCCCGCGCGCGGGCGAGGTAGTCGGCGAGGACGGTGCGCAGCTCGCGCCGGCCCTGGGGATCGCCGGGCCCGAAGGCCTCGTTGGGGGCGCCGGTGAGGGCCCGGCGGGCGGCGGCGAGCCAGGCGGTGCGCGGAAAGGAGGCGGCGTCGGGCTGCCCCTGCCGCAGGTCGTGGGTGGGACCGGGGCGGCGGACGGGCCGGCGGGCCCGGGTGCGCGGGACGGGCTCGGCGCGTTCGGCCACGGTGGTCCCGGAGCCCTGGCGGGCGGTCAGCCAGCCCTCGGCCACGAGTTCGGCGTAGGCCTCGGCGGCGGTGTTGCGGGCCAGGCCGAGGTCGGTGGCGAGGGCGCGGTAGGGCGGCAGCCGGGTGCCGGGGGCCAGTCTGCCGCTGCGGATCGCCTCGCGCAGCGCCGCCATCAGCGCGGCGCGCCGACCCCCGGTGGCGGGGAGGTCGAGGTGCAGGTCGTTGCCGGTCGAGTGGGCGGGCTCGGAGGGGTGCGTGCCCCGCGTGTCCGTCATGGTCACGCACCCTACCGGCCGCCGCCCCGGCCCTCCTCGGGCGGCTGCCCGGCCGCGGGCCGGGGCGATCGCCCTACGGCACGACGGTGACCGGCCAGCGGCCGGCCTTGACCAGCCGGACGGCCACCGAGCCGATCACCTTGTGCCCCGCCTGCTCGGAGACGCCGACCACCACGGCGTCGGCGCGCAGCTCGTCCGCGAGCTTGGCGAGGCCGCCGTACGGGTCGCCGCGCATGGTCAGGAAGCGCCACTCCACCTTCCACACCTCGCGCACCCGGTGCTCGGCCTCGCGCAGCGCGGCCAGCAGTTCCTCGGCGATCTCCTGGGTGGTCTCCTCCACCGCGGCCCCGGCCAGGGCGGTCGCGGCGCCGAGGATCGGCTGGATGTACGCCACCGCGAGGACGGCGCCCTGCCGGCGGGCCAGTCCGGCGGCGTAGGCGGTGGCGCGCCAGGAGGAGTCGGAGCCGTCCAGGCCGGCCAGGATCACGCCGGGGCCGTCGGTGCCCAGCTCGAAGCCGGCGGGTGCGGCCGCGGCCTCGTGCCCCGGGGCGCCGGTCGGCACCCCGGCCGCGGCGCCCCCTCGCGCGCCGGCGTCCGCCGCCCCACCCGTACCGGCGGCCGCCTCTCCCGCGTCCGCCGTGTCCGCTGCATCGCTCTCGTTGCTCATGGAAATGAGGCTATGCCCGCCACCGGGAGTGACGGCGGCGGGCTCTCCGGGTGAGGGCTGTGGCCCGGGCCACCCGGGGCGGTGGCCGGGGCGCCGAATCCGGCACCGGCGGCTGGCCGACCGTCACGCGCTGTCGACCGTGTGGGCGGCCTCACAGCGGTTCCGTGGGGGGTCCGGAGTGGCGCGGGCCACTTCCCCGGGCTATTTGATCTTGGAAATAGGGGTAAATCGGGCGAAATCGCCACAATTCCTTGATCCTTACGCCCGGTAACAGCCTTCTGACATGGCTAAACCTTCGAATCCTTGAAACCGCCACGACCACCCCCGTAACTTCGAACCCGTTGCACCGAGCGATCCGCTCCGGCCGGGCCAACCGCCCCCGGGCAGGACGGTGCAGAACCACGCGAGTGACGTGTCCCCGAAACCGACGGCCTTCCGAGGGTCTGGTTCCGCGCGCTCGCGAACCCTCCGAAAGGAACTCCATGACCTTCCGCAACGAGACCGCCGCTGCCGCCACCACCGCCACCCCGAAGCGCCGCAACCGCGTCCGGATGGCTCTGATGGCCGGGGCGCTCACCGCCCTGCCCGCGGCCGGCCTCGTCGCGGCCACCAGCGCCTCCGCCGCGCCGGCCACGGTCTGGGACAAGGTCGTCGCCTGTGAGGCGACCGGCAACTGGGCCGTCAACTCCGGCAACGGCTTCTACGGCGGGCTGCAGTTCACCTCCAGCACCTGGGCCGCCTTCGGTGGTACCGCCTACGCCCCGCAGGCCCACCAGGCCACCAAGGCGCAGCAGATCGCCGTCGGCGAGAAGGTGCTCGCCGCCCAGGGCCCCGGCGCCTGGCCGGTCTGCTCCGCCAAGGCCGGTCTGACCAAGTAGGACCGCACGCCACGAGGCCGCCGCACCCCCCCCCGGGGTGCGGCGGCCTCGTCGTGCCCGGGGCCCGCGAGATCGGGGCAGCCCTGCCGGTCAGGACGGCCGGGGCGGGAGCGGCAGCGGGACGGCCGGCAGGCCGTCGATGCTGGTGCCGACCAGTGGCTTGCGCTCGCAGTAGGCGCCGAACTCCTCCTCGTCCTTGCGGTCGAAGTACTGGGCGTGCAGGTCGCGGTCGGCGCGGTAGTCCATGAACGGCACCGCGTACCCGCAGGAGTCGCTGACCCGCTCGGCCTCGACCAGCACGATCGCCCGCAGACCGGAGCCGTCCGCGGCCGGGTCGAAGTGGCGCAGCAGTCCTGCGAACCGCGGGTCGTCCCGGAAGACCGGCTCGCCGCGCCCGTGCACCCGCACCACGGTCGGCGGGCCCTCGAAGGCGCACCACATCAGGGTGATCCGGCCGTTCTCCCGCAGGTGGGCGACGGTCTCGGCCTGTGAGCCGCCGAAGTCCAGATAGGCGAGGGTGAGTTCGTCGATCACCACGAGCGTCCCGGCGCGGCCCTTGGGCGAGAGGTTGACATGCCCGTCGGCGGCCAGCGGGGCGGTGGCGACGAAGTAGACCGGCTGGCGCTCGATGAAACCGCGCAGCCGGCCGTCGATGCGTTCGTACTGCTTTCCCATGGGCGCAAGTGTGCCCGCATCCCGACTGGTGGGAAAGGAGGTTCCGACCCCTGAGACGGCCTTTCGGGCGGCCCGGGCCGTCCGAAGCCGACCGACCGCCGTCCGCGCCCTCCAAGGCCGCCCGGCGGCGCCTACGATGGTTCGGGTACCTGCCACCCGCCAGGCCGAGCACGGGAGTTGCGATGACCCGGAGCACCCTCCCCACCACCGCGCCCGGGACGGTCCTCGGCACCCCCGCCGCGCCGCTGCGCCCGTACGTCCTCGGCTACCGCGGCTACCGGCTGGCCCTGCGCCAGCCGCTCCGACGGCTGGAGGTGCCGACGGACGTGGTCACCGTGGCCCTCGCCTTCGAAGGCACGATGAGCCTCACCGACGCCGTCTCGCCCGCGCCCGCCACCGCCTTCGGCTCGGTCGCGGCCGGGCTGCGCCGCACCGCGACGATCGCCGAACACGCGGGCGTGCTGCACGGTTTGGCCGTCTCGCTCACTCCGCAGGGCGCCTTCCGGGCGTTCGGTCCGCTGGCCGGCGAGCTCGGCGGGCACTGGGCCGAGGCCGGGGACGTGCTGGGCCCGCGGCTGCGGGCGCTGACCGACCGGCTGGCCCACGCCCCGAGCTGGCCGGCCCGGTTCGCCATGCTGGACGGCTACTTCGGTGCGCTGTTCGCGTACGGGCCGGACTGGGACCCGTCCGTGCACTGGGTCTGGCGGCAGCTGCGGCACACCCACGGGCTGGTGCCGATCGGCGCCCTGGTCGAGGGCACCGGCTGGAGCCGCCGCAGGCTGGAGCTGCGCTTCCGCGAGCACCTCGGGCTGGCCCCCAAGCAGGCGGCCGGCATCCTCCGGCTCCAGCGCACCCTCCACGTCCTGACCGCCCACGAGGAGCGGACAGCCGGGGACCACCCCTTCGGGCGCCGCCCCGCCGGGGCGCGAACCACGGGCGCCGACCTGGCCACGCGCTGCGGCTACTACGACCAGTCGCACCTCGACCGGACCTTCCGCGCCATGGTCGGCCGCTCGCCGAGCGCGTTCCTGGCGTCCCGGCGCACCGCCGCCGCCCTGCCCGAGCCCGCCGGCCGGGTCACCGACCGGGTCACCGGGCGGGTGACCAGCACCCTCCTGGACGCCGGAGGCTGAGGCGCACGCCTGCGCACGGCGCGTGGTCTCCGAATGTGCGCGATCGCCGACGGTGCGCATTTGTACAAGACGAACCGGTGCCCCGCCCGGCACGCTCGAAGAGCCCGGCCGGTACGGGGGACCGGCCGGTCACGGGGGCGGGCAGGCACGGGGCACGCGGGGTGTCAGCCGGTCACTGCTTCATGTAGACGCTGTCCATGAACTCGATGATCTGCTGATCGGTCAGCCGCTGGCCGTCGCGGTGCCCCATCGCCAGGTCGGCCTCGCTGATCATGCCGACCAGCCGGTCGCCGTCGATCACCGGGATGCGCCGGATCTGGTGCTGCTCCATCTTGCGCAGCACCGCCTCCATGCTGTCCTCGGCGCGCACGCAGTGCAGGTGGCCGGAGAGCTCCATGGCCGTCATCTTGGCCGGGTCCTTGCCCTCCGCGATACATCGCAGCACGATGTCGCGGTCGGTGATGATGCCCTTCAGCTTCTGGTCGTCGCCGCAGATCGGCAGCGCGCCCACGTTCTTGTCGCGCATCATCCGCGCGGCCTCGGCCAGCGTCTGGTGGGCGCCGACGCACTGGGCGCCGGTGTGCATGATGTCTCGGGCAGTGGTGGTCACGGGGACTCCTTCGTCGGTGGTTCCCCCCGCTGGTCCCCCCGCATCCCCCCGGCGGCGCTCCCGGGCTCCCGCCGTCGGAGCGGAAGGGGTGTGACCGCGCCCTCACCATAAGCAACCCCGCCCCCGCCCGCGACCCCGGCCCGACGCCCGGAGGCCCCGACCGCCGATACTGGGAGGATGACCACGGACGCCGAGCGGACGGTCGACGAGGCCGTCCGGCCCGGCCCACCACGGCGCTGCGCCCCTACCTGGCCTGGTACTCCGGCTACCGGCGGCGCGGCCTCGCCCCCGCCGTGCACCGCGGCCTGCCCTCCCCGTACCTGACCTTCATCCTCACCCTCGACGAGCCGCTGGTGATCGCCGGGCACCCCGATCCCGCACAGCCGCCCGGCAGCTACCCGACCCTGCTCGGCGGACTGCACACCACCCCCGCGCTGATCACCCACGAGGGCGCGCAGTCCGGCGTGCAGATCGCCGTGCACCCGCTCGCCGCCCGGGCGCTGTTCGGGCTGCCCGCCGGGGAGTTGGCCGGGATCGACGTACCCGCCGAGGAGGTGCTCGGCCGGTTCGCCCCGCGGCTACGGGAGCAGCTGCTGGCCGCCCCCGACTGGACGGAACGGTTCGCCGTGCTGGACGGGGCGCTGCTGCGGACCGCCCGGCCCTCCGGCCGGGTGCCGCCCGAGGTCGGCCGGGCCTGGCAGGCACTGCGGCGCAGCCACGGCGCGCTGCCGGTGGCGGAGCTGGCCCGGGAGACCGGCTGGAGCGCCCGGCACCTCCAGGAGCGGTTCCGCCGGGAGACCGGGCTGACCCCGAAAGCGGCCGCCCGGGTGATGCGCTTCGACCGCGCCCGGCGCCTGCTCGCCGCCACCGAGCCGCCTCCCCGGCTCGCGGAACTGGCCGTGCGCTGCGGGTACTTCGACCAGGCGCACCTGGCCCGCGAGTTCCGGGCGCTGGCCGGGGCCGCGCCGAGCGCCTGGCTGGCGGCGGAGGGGCCGGAGCAGGCGAAGTTCCGAAACGTCCAAGGCGGGGCGCCGGGTGCGGCCGCAGAGTGGGAGGCGGAACGACCGGCACGACGACCCACGCTTCCCGAGGAGTGAGCCATGGACGCCACCGAGACCCCCGCCCCGCAGGTCTGGCCCAGCCTGCGCGCCACCGACGCCCGGGCCCTGATCCGCTTCCTGGTCGAGGCCTTCGGCTTCCAGGAGGTCGTCACCTACGGCGAGGGCGACGTCGTCGCACACGCCGAACTCGCCTGGCCCGAGGGCGGCGGCGTGATGCTCGGCTCCGAGCGCGGGACGCCCGAGGGCACCGAGCCCTGGCCGGGCCGGCCGGGCGGCTTCACCGCGTACGTGGTCACCGCCGACCCGGACGCCGTGCACGCCCGCGCGGTGGCCGCCGGGGCCCGGATCACCACCGGGCTGTACGAAACCGACTACGGCTCGCGGGACTTCGCCGCCGCCGACCCGGAGGGCAACCGCTGGTACTTCGGCACCTACCCGGGCGCGCCCCGGCCGCCCGGCGGGCGGACGACGGGAGTCCGAGGACGGACCCCGGGAGCCCTCGGGGCGGCCGCCGCCGAACCGGGGCAGACTGGCTGCGGGGGCACCACCGGAGGCGCCGGAGACAGCGGAGGCACCTGAGGCATCGGAGACAGCGGAGGCGGAGCGTGCCGCAGATGACGGTGGACGGGCGCACCCTCGCCCTCTCCCACCTCGACAAGGTGTACTACCCGCGCACCGGCACGCCCAAGGGCGAGGTGCTGCGCTACTACGCCGCCGTGCACACCGCCCTGCTCCCGCACCTGCGCGACCGCCCGGTCTCCTTCCTCCGCTGCCCGGACGGCGTCGAGGCGGAGGCGTTCGTCGCCAAGAACCCGCCGCCCGGCACCCCGGACTGGGTGCGTACGGTCGACGTGCCGAGCAACACCGGCGAGCTGCGGCAGGTGGTGCTGGAGGACGGCGCGGCGCTGCTGGCGGTCGCCAACCTGGGCTGCCTGGAGCTGCACGTCCCGCAGTGGCACGCGGCCGCGCCCGCCCTCGCCGACCGGCTGGTGCTGGACCTCGACCCCGGCGAGGGCGCCGACGTGCTCACCTGCCGCACGGTCGCCCTGCTGCTGCGGGAGCGGCTCGCGGCGGACGGTCTGGCGGCCTGGGTGAAGACCTCCGGCTCCAAGGGCCTGCACCTGCTGGTCCCGATCGAGCCCACGCCGAGCGCCCGGGTCTCCGGGTACGCGAAGGCGCTGGCCGCCGCCCTGGAGGCCGAGCGCCCGGAGCTGGTGGTGCACACCATGGCCAAGGCCCGGCGCCGGGGCCGGGTGCTGGTCGACTGGTCGCAGAACAACGCCAAGAAGACCACCGCCGCGCCGTACACCCTGCGGGCCCGGCCGCTGCCGACCGTCTCCACCCCGCTGGCCTGGGCGGAGCTGGAACGGGCCACCGAGGAGCGGGATCTGGTCTTCACGCTCGCCGAGGTGCCCGACCGGCTGGCCGCGCACGGCGACCTGCTCGCCCCGCTGCTGGACCCGGAGCGGGCCCGGCCGCTGCCCGGTGCGCCCTCGGTGTCCGGAGCGCGGCCGCCGGCCCACCAGGTGCTGCACCCGCCCGTCGAGGTGATGCGCCCGGCCGCCGTGACCGCCGTCCCGCCCGCCGACGGCCTGGGCGGCGGGGGCGTGCAGTACGAGCTGAAGCTGGACGGCTTCCGCTGCGTGGCCTTCGCCCGGGGCGGGCGGCCCGCGTACCTCCAGTCCCGCAGCGGCCGCGACCTCGCCCCCGAGTTCCCGCTGATCGCCGCCGCCGTCGCCCGGCTGCCGGAGGGGCTGGTGCTGGACGCCGAGCTGGTCGCCTGGCGCGGCGGCCGGTTCGCCTTCGGCGAGCTGCTGCGCACCCGCCGGGCCCGTGCCGCCGCGCCCGAGGTGGCTCTCGGCCTGATCGCCTTCGACCTGCTGGCGCTGCCCGGCCGCGACGTCCGCGGGCTGCCGCTCACCGACCGCCGTCGGCTGCTGCTCGCCGCCCTCGCCGACGTCCCGCCGCCGATCCGGCCGGTCATGGCCACCACGGACCGGGCGGAGGCGCTGGAGTGGATGGAGCGGCTCGCCGACACCGGGGTGGAGGGCCTGGTGTGCAAGGCCGCCGCCGCCGCGTACCGGCCTCGCGGCGCGGGCCGGGTCTGGGTCAAGTACCGCCGCGGCGACACCCTGGACGCCACCGTCGGCGCCGTCACCGGCCCGGCCGACCACCCGCACGCGCTGGTCCTGCGGCTCGACGACGGCCGGGTGCTCGTGACCTCCCCGCGGCTCACCCCGGTCCAGTCCAGCGAGGTCGCCGAGGTCGTCCGCCCGCTGCTCGGCCCGCCCGATACCGACCCCGAGCACGGCCCGGTCCATCCCCTGACCTCGCCCCTGCGCGCCGAGTTCACCCTCACCGGCCGCCCGCCCACCGCGACCTTCCTCCGCCTCCGGGGCGACTGACGTCGGACCGTGCGCTCACTTCCGGCGCTTCGCCGCCGCGTGGGCGAACTCCGTCACGAAGGCGTCGTCGAACAGCGGCAGGTCGGCGGGCTTGCGGCTGGTGACGAGCGTGCCGGGGCCTCCGTGGCAGACGTGCACCGGCTCGTCCACCCAGTGCGCACCGGCGTTGACCAGGTCGGTGCGCAGGCTGGGCCAGGAGGTGAGGGTGCGGCCGCGTACGGCGTCGGCCTCGATGAGTGTCCAGGCCGCGTGGCAGATCGCCGCGACCGGCCGGCCGGCGGCGCCGAAGGCGTGCACGAAGTCGACCGCCGACCGGTCCAGGCGCAGCCGGTCGGGGTTGGCGACGCCGCCGGGGAGGACCAGCCCGTCGTAGTCGGCCGGGTCGGCCTCGGCGACCAGCGCGTCGACGGCGAAGGTGTCGCCCTCGGCGTGGTGCCGGACGGTCCGGACCCGCCCCTCGGCGGTGGACAGCAGCCGCGGGGTGCCGCCGGACTCGGCGACCGCCTGCCACGGGTCGGTCAGTTCGACCTGCTCGGCCCCGTACGGCGCGACCAGGAACGCGATCGTCCGGCCGGTGAGCGTGGTGGACGGCCAGCCCATGGCGCGGTCGCTCAGCCCGGGTGCGGGGCGGTCAGGTCGACGGCCACGGGCGGAGCGGTGCTGAGCCGGGCGCGCGGGCAGTCGAGGTGGACGGCGCGGTCGAGGTGGTCGAGCCGGGCGACCAGTCCGGCCGGGACGAGCACCCGGGCGCCCGGCACCCAGGGCTCGGCGTCGACCAGCAGGTGGTCGCCGGCGTCCTGCTCGACCCGGCCGACCGGGCCGTCGGTGGCGTGCACCTCGTACCCGACCAGCGCGAGGTCGGCGGCGGGATGGGAGCCCGGGCGGTACTCCCACAGGTCGGTGGTCATGGCGTCACGCCTCCGGCCGGTCCCAGGGGCGCCGATCGCGGCGCTCCCGGCGTTCCCGGAACTCCGTCGGGTCCGCCGGTGCGATACCGCTGCGGGCCTCGCGTCGGCGGCGCAGCAGTTCGGAGGCGGCGACCGCGGCCCCCACCGTCGCCGCCCAGACCACCCCGAGCGCGACCAGCACGGCGGTGGCCGGTGTCCGGGCGCCCACGCCGAAACAGATCGCCGTCATCACCAGGGCGGTCAGCGTCACCCCCGCCGTGACCCTGCGTCCGACCCCGCGGAGCACGCGCCGGACCCGGCTCGGCGCTTTGGCGCCCATCGTGCTCAGCTTCCGGTCGAGCCGTGTGTCCTGGCGCAGATCGGACTCGATCTCCTCGAGGAGCCGCCGCTCCCATCCGCTCAAAGCGGGACCGTCCATCTCGGTCACCTCCGACACTTCCGGTGACGTGCTCGCACCCGGCGGTTGCCCGGTACGGGCCGGCACTAACCGTTGCGGGCACCGCCTGTTCCGGCGCCGACGGGCCCGAAGGCCCGGGGGCGGGCGAGCAGGCTGTCGTCCAGGACCCCCAACAGGGCGGCGGCGTCGCGGTGGACCTCGGCCGCGCCCGCCGCCCGCAGTTCCGGGCCGGTGTCCCGGCCGGCCGTCAGAGCGACGCACGGCACCCCGGCCCGCCGCACGGCCCGTACCTCGCGCACGCTCCCGGCGACGGCCACGGCGTGCCAGGGCCTGCCGTCCACCAGGTCCAGCGCGGCTCTCACCGGATCGCCCCCGGGATCGGCCACGGTGAGCGCCGGAGCCCCGGCGGGACCGGGGCCGGTCAGCACCACCGTCCACCCCCGGGCGGCGCACTCGCGCAGCAACTCGGCACCGCCGGGCAGCGTGGGCTGCCACCAGTCGGTACCGAAGAGGGCCGCCGAGACCACCGTCATGACCACCGCTTCCGTTCGCGGGCGACGCACCGAATGCTCCCTTCCAGGTTAGGTCGCTCCTCCGCCGCGCGCGCAGCCTGCGCCCGGGCCCCCGGAATCCTTTCGACGGCCCGGAAAAGTAGCTGGTCAGGGGTGATCGTTTGGCCCTAGGGTGTCGCTCCATCACATTGGTCCAGTCCAGGAGCCCGATCCCCGATGCCTTCGCCCGCCGTGTACCGCTCGCCCAGAGCCAGCGCCACCGCCGCCACCGTTCTGCTCGCCGTGAGCGCCGCCACGACCCTCGCCCCGCTCGGCGTGGGCCTGCGCCTGTACGGGGAGGCCGGCGATCTCGCCACCGGCGCCGAGTCCGACGGCTCCGCGCTGATGGACACGGCGCAGCTCTACGACAACGTCGGCTACCTCCAGCTGGTGGCCCTGGTCGCGTCCGCGGTCACGTTCGTCATCTGGTTCCACCGGGTCCGGGTGAACGCCGAGGTCTTCGACCCGCGCGGGCACCGGTTCAAGCGCGGCTGGGCGATCGGCGCCTGGTTCACCCCCGTGGTCGCGCTCTGGTTCCCCCGCCAGATCGCGGGCGACATCTGGCAGGCCGGCGCCCGGCCGGACGCCTCGGGCGTGCGCCCGCAGCTCCCGCAGACGCTGCTCAACCTCTGGTGGGCCACCTTCTGGATCTCCAACGCGACCGGCCGGGTCGGCTCCCAGTACCTCGGCTCGGCCTCGGCGCAGTACGCGGACGGCTACCAGCAGGCCGTCGGCTGGCTGATCGCCTCCGACCTGCTGCTGGTGGTGGCCGCCGTCCTCGCCGTCCTGGTGGTCCGCGGGCTGACCGCCATGCAGGAGGAGCGCTTCACCGAGTCCGCCGCCCCCGCGTTCGGGCTCCACGGCGGCACCGTCCGGGGCTGAGCCCGCTCGGTCGGCCGGGCCCGCGGGCGGGGCGCTCAGTCCGTGAACGGGTCGGAGGCCAGCCGGGCGTGCAGGTGCTCGTCCGTGTAGACGCCCCCGCCGTAGGTGTAGGAGGCGCGCAGGGTGCCCTCGTACGGGAAGCCGGCCCGCGCCGCGACCCGGCAGGAGTCCTCGTTGCCGACGGCGTGGTAGAGCTCGATGCGGCGGGCGTCGGCCTGCTCCACCGCCCAGCGGGTGGCGGCGGTGGCGGCCCGGGTGGCCAGGCCCCGGCCGCGGGCGGCGGCGAGCAGCCAGTAGCCGACCATGACCACGCCGTCGTCCCGGTTGGTCCACTCCAGGTAGGCGTTGCCGCACAGGCGGCCGTCAGCGGCGGCGACGACGGCGAAGGGGGCCGCGGTGCCGTCGGCCCAGCGGGCCTCGCAGCGGTCGAGGTAGGCCTCGGCGTCGACCGGGCCGGAGCCGCTGAGCGGGGTCCAGCGGGCGACGGCCGGGTCGGCCGCGGCGGCGACCAGGGCGGGCACGATGCCGCCGGGCACGTCGAGGCCGTGCCCGAACGGGCGCAGCAGGGCGTCGCCGAGGTCGAGGACGGCGGGGCGGAAGACCCGCCGGTCGGTGGCGGGATCGCTGATGGTCATCCCGTCTTCCTATCCCCGGCGCCCCCGGGCCCGCCAGCGAATTTCCCGGAGCCCGGGCCCGCGGCCGCTC
>NZ_JBSHBN010000153.1:0-4575 GCF_053612025.1 Kitasatospora sp. NPDC054768 | reverse complement strand
GTCCGGGTCGGAGCGGCCGCGGGCCCGGAGCGGGGTCAGATCCGGGCCAGGTAGCCGTTCTCGACCAGCCAGAGCACGTTCGGCCTGGCCGGGCCGCCGGGCAGCAGGGCGCCGTCGAGCTGGTACTGGAGGCCCCAGCCGGGCTGGTTGAACCACGGCGCGATCGGGCCGGCGTGCACCGTGAAGGCCTTGACCACCTTGTAGTCGTGGTAGTTGCAGGCGGCCGGCGGGTTGCTGTCCAGGCTCTGCGGCGGGAGCGCGCGGTTGGCGTAGGGCAGGCCCTCGGGGGCGAGGTAGGCGCCGTACTCGCTGCCGTAGCGGTCGATGTTCTGGTTCGGGTACAGCGTGAGGTCGAACTCGATCGGGCTGCCGTCGGGCAGGGTGACGTAGCCGTCGGCCGGCGGGTAGATCCAGCCGCCCTTGCCGCCGTTGCCGGCCGGGTCGTAGTACTGGGCCAGGAAGGCCTGGTCGCTCGCGCCGCCGGTGCGCTGGTAGCCGGCGAGCTGGCGGCCGACCGGGCCGGTGGTCGGGAGGTCGGCGGGGCCGAGGCGGGCGTCGTCGTGGCGGAAGGCGGCGGAGCACTGGTCGGAGGGGGTGGCCGCCGGGGCCGCGAGGGCGGCGGGGGTGCTCACGGCGGTGAGGGCGGCGGCCGCGGCGAGCGGCGCGACGAGCAGGCGAAGGCGAAGGCGCACGGTGTCTCCGTCGAACGGGTCAGCGGTCGAAAGGGGAGCCACGGAGGGGCGTTGTGCTCACCCTCCGTGGCTGGTTCGACACCAGGCAATCGGATCTTCTGATCATTCGTCAATATGACCCGTACGACTGCCCGTTCGACTGCGCGGATTAGGCCGAACCCGGGACAGCGGGGCCGCCCGTCCAGGAGGATGAACGGTCCGGCGCCACCGGGTCACTTCCCCGGGTCACTTCCCCGGGTCACTTTCCCGGGTCACTTTCCCGGGGCGACCCGCCCGAGCAGGTGGAGCAGCCGGTCGAGGGCGTCCTTGGAGTTCGGCTCGGTCAGGTTGACCATCAGCCGGAACGCCACCTTCAGCAGCGCCGGGTGGCCCAGCCCGGCGGCCCCGGCCGCGCCGAGCAGCTTCGGGCGGCCCAGCAGGTCGGCGGCCAGGCGGCCGAGCGCGAAGTAGCCGGCGTACGCGGAGCGCAGCGCCTGCGGGTAGGCGCGCAGGGCGAGTTCGCGGCCGCGGTCGGTGCGGCGGGCGAGGGCCTGGACGACGGCCTCGGCGGCGAACCGGCCGGACTCCATCGCGTAGGCGATGCCCTCGCCGGTGCCCGGGCTGACCGTGCCGCCCGCGTCGCCGACCAGCAGCAGGCCGTCGGCGTAGTGGGGCCGGCGGTTGAGGCCCATCGGCAGGGCGGCGCCGCGGATCGGCTCGGTGACCCCGTCGGGGGTGTAGCCGTACCCCGGGGGCAGGCCGTCGCACCAGCGGCGCAGCAGTTCCCGCCAGTCCACCTCGGTCCCGGTGGTGTCGAGGACCCCGAGGCCGACGTTGGCGGTGCCGTCGCCCATGCCGAACACCCAGGCGTAGCCGGGCAGCAGGCCCCGGGCCGGGTCGTCGGGGTCGCGCAGGTCGAGCCAGGCCTCCAGGTAGCGGTCGTCGTGGCGCGGGGTGGTGAAGTACGTCCGGTACGCGACGCCCATCGCGCGGTCGGTACGGCGGTGGCGCTTCATCGCCACCGACAGCCGGGTGGAGTTGCCGTCGGCGGCGACCACGACCGGGGCCCGGTAGGCGACCGGCCGGCGCTCCTCCCCCGACCTGGCGGTGACGCCGGTGATCCGGCCGGTCCGCTCGTCCAGCAGCGGGCCCGTCACAGTGACGCGTTCGACCAGCCGGGCACCGGCCGAGGCGGCCTTGCGGGCGAGCAGTTCGTCGAAGTCGGCACGGCGCCGGACCAGTCCGTACCCGGGGTAGGCGGAGAGCTCGGGCCAGTCGAACTCCAGCGAGCGGCGCCCGGAGATCAGCCGCAGGCCCCGGTTGTGCAGCCAGCCGGCTCCCTCGGAGACGTCGATGCCGAGGTCGGTCAGCTGCTTGACGGCGCGCGGGGTGAGGCCGTCGCCGCAGACCTTCTCGCGCGGGAAGGCGGACTTCTCCAGCAGCAGGACGTCCAGCCCGGTCCGGGCGAGGTGGGCGGCGGCGGTGGAGCCCGCCGGTCCGGCGCCGACCACGATGACGTCGGCGCTCTCCGCGGCCCGGACGGCCTCCTCGTCCCTGTCGGTCTCCTCGGGCCGGACGGTCTGCTCTGGGCCGGGCATCGCACTCTCCCACGGGTCGGATCGGCTGTACTCGCGACGGATTCCTCGGACTGGGCGGTTCCGGACGGGACGATAGAGAACCCCGGTACCCGCCCGCCGCCCCGACACGCAGGCCGCCGCCGGGAACCGGTCAATACCGGCCACCACGGCCGTCCGGGTTCACCCACCGGACCGGGGAGCGGAGTCGACAACTCGGGCCGCTCGTGCCGCTCGGCGACACCCGGCACCATGACAAGCGGGTGATCGAGTCCCTGCGGGGCGCCGCGGCCGGGCCGAGGCGCCACTGAGCCCCCGGCCCGCGAGCAGCTGCGGGACCAGGGGCTCCTTGTCGTTCCACGGTGCGCACCCCCTGGTCAGGGGGTTCACCGGCGGTCGCACCGGATTCGACGAGGGTCCCCGGCCACGGGGGCGGACCAGGGGCCCTCACCCGGTACCACGGCCGCCGCCGCTCCCCGGGTTCACCCACGGCCCCATCGGCCCCGCCGGCCACACGAGCCACACCGGGCCCGGGAACGCCGGAAGCCCCTGGCCGCACGGGGGAACGGGCCAGGGGCTTCCACTCCGGACTACGGACGGCGGGCCCTCACGGGTTCAACGCCAGCACCACGTACCCCGCCAGCACCGCCAGGTGCACCGCGCCCTGGAGCGGGGTCGCCCGGCGCGGGATGACCGTGAGGGTGAGCAGCATGATCGTCAGGGTCATCAGCACCATGTGCGCCGGGTCGAGGCCGAGGACGAGGGGGCCGGAGAGCCAGCTGGAGGCGATCGCGACCGCCGGGATGGTCAGGCCGATGCTGGCGAGCGCCGAGCCGAGGGCGAGGTTGAGGCTGGTCTGCACCCGGTTGCGGACGGCCGCGCGCAGCGCCGCGATGGTCTCCGGCAGCAGCACCATCAGGGCGATCACCACGCCGACGACCGCGTGCGGGAGCCCGGCGTCGTCCACCGCCTTCTCGATGGTCGGCGACACGCCCTTGGCCAGGCCCACCACCGCCACCAGGGCGACGGCGAGCAGCAGCAGGCTGACCCCGGCGGCCCGGACGGTCGGCGGGGAGGCGTGCTCCTCCTCGTCCAGCACCCGGCCCTCGGGGGTGACGGGCAGGAAGTAGTCCCGGTGCCGGACGGTCTGGGTGGCCACGAACAGCCCGTACACCACCAGCGAGGCGGTGGCCGCGAAGGTGAGCTGGGTGGTGGAGAACTGCGGGCCGGGCGAGCTGGTGGTGAAGGTCGGCAGCACGAGACTGAGGGTCGCGAGGGTGGCGATGCAGGCGACCGCGGCGCCGGTGCCCTCGGCGTTGAACACGGCGGTCCGGTACTTGACGGCGGCGACCAGGATGGACAGTCCGAGGATGCCGTTGCAGGTGATCATCACGGCGGCGAAGACGGTGTCCCGGGCCAGTGTGGAGGACTTGTCCCCGCCGTCGGCCATCAGCGTCACGATCAGCGCGACCTCGATCACGGTGACCGCCACCGCGAGGACCAGCGACCCGAACGGCTCCCCCGACCAGTGCGCGATGACCTCGGCGTGGTGCACGGCGGACAGCACGGCGCCCACCAGGAAGCAGGCGACCACCGCCACCACCCAGCCGGGCAGTTCCTTGTGCCAGGTCAGGACGAGGACGAGGAACGACACCACCGGAACGACGACGGTCCATTGCGCGACGGCCGCGCGGAGCTTCGTGATCATGCCGCCGAGGATCCCAGACCGGAGGCCCGTCACCCGGGTGCCCGCGCCGGGATTCGTAGGGATGTGGCATAACTCATCCCATTTCGCGGCGTCACCCTCCGTAGCCACCAAGGTACTGAAGCACTTTGTCGACATGTGGTCGAACCCGTTCCGGCACGCCCCCGGCGGCCACCACGCTCTTGTCACTGGTGCGGTAGGCCGCCGCGACCAGGGCGGGCAGGTCGCGGGTCAGGCCGCGGTGCTTTATCTGCTGGTCGAGCCAGCAGACGTAGTTGCCCATCGCGGCGATCGCGTCGCCCGGGTCCCAGTACGACGTGGCTCCGGGGTGGGTGGCGGCCTTGCCCCAGGCCTCGAAGACCGAGGGCGTCCACATCGCGATGCCGTACTCGCCGGTCCCCGGGCGGGCCGCGTTCGGGTCGAAGCCGCTCTCGGCCTTCAGCATGGCGGCCAGCAGCACCGGGGTGACCTCCGGCTCGGGGCAGCGCCGCGCCGCGGTCTCGATCATTCCCCGGTAGGCCACCGGGACGTCCGAGCCGGCCGGGATCGCACCGGGCAGCGGGGGCACCGCGCGCCGGGCGGCGCCCGGCCCGCCCGGCTCCGGTCCGCCGGTCAGGGCGAGGAC
>NZ_JBSHBN010000152.1:0-23186 GCF_053612025.1 Kitasatospora sp. NPDC054768 | reverse complement strand
TGTGGGGCGGCGTGGTGGTTGGGGGGGGGGGGGGGGGGGGGTTGGTTGGGCGCGGGGGGGCGGGGGGGGGGGGGGGGGGGGGCCCCGGCCCCCCCCCACCCCCGATTGCCTAACGTGCAGGTCAGCGCGCGTTTCCGCGCGGCTTGAGGGGGAGGCCGGGGAGCTCCGGGGCGGGCAGGCGGTCGCCCGGGTAGCCCTGGACGGCGCCGAAGCGGTCGGTGGCGGCCTGCCACTCCTCGCGGGCCTGGACGATGTCCTCGTGGGACCGCCCGATGAAGTTCCACCACATGACGATCCGCTCCTCGAACGGCGTGCCGCCGAGCAGTACCAGGCGGGCGTCGGTCGCGCCGGTGTTGGTGAGGGTGAGCGTACGGCTGCCGGGGGCGACGTAGCCGAGTTCGGCGGGGCGCAGCGGGGTGTCGAGGAGGTGGACCTCGCCGCTGTCGACGAGCAGGCCGTGCTCGAAGGCGGGGTCGACGTCGAGGGTGACGACGGCGTGCGGGCGCAGGGTCAGCTCGGCGCCGAGCAGCGGGGTGAAGGTGGGGACGGGGGAGGTGTCGCCGGCGAGGGTGCCGAGGAAGACCCGTGCCTCGCCGCCGTCCAGGGCGACCGGGGCGGGGGCGTGGTGGCGGAAGTCGCGCCCGGTGTGCCGGTGCTCCTCGGGCAGGGCGACCCACAGCTGCACGCCGTGCAGGACGGTGGTGGCCGGGGTGGAGACCTCGGAGTGGGCGATGCCGCGGCCGGAGGTCATCAGGTTGACCTCGCCGGGCCGGACGTACGCGTGGACGCCGAGGCTGTCGCGGTGCTCGATCTCGCCGGTGAACAGCCAGCTCACGGTCTGCAGCCCGGTGTGGGGGTGCGGGGCGACGTCCATGCCGCCGGTGCCGGCGACGTCGTCGGGCCCGTAGTGGTCGACGAAGCACCAGGCGCCGATCGTGGTGCGGGAGCGCTGCGGCAGGGTGCGGCGCACGGTCATCGCGCGCGGGCCGCCGAGCGGGACGTCCCGGGCGGGCAGGACCTCCACCCGCGGGTCGGCGGCGGGCGTCTCGACGAGGTCGGTCTCGGCGGTGCTCACGGGGGTCCCTCCCAGATGGTGATTAGTTCTATATTCAACTATCATGCCATGGCAGAGTGGCGGGCGACAGTGCGACCAGCCTAAGGAGTCCAGGTGAGTGATGTGACGGTGGTTCCGACGGACCGGCGGGTTTTCATCGACAAGCAGAGCCCCCAGGCGTACAAGGCGCTGCTCGCCGCCGCCGAGGCGGCGCGCGAGGTCGCGGCCGAGGCCGGGCTGGACCGCCGGCTGATCGAGCTGGTCAACCTCCGCGTCTCACAGATCAACGGCTGCGCCTACTGCCTGCACGTGCACACCAGGGCCGCGATCCGCGAGGGCGAGACCGCCCAGCGCCTCGGCGTGCTCGCGGCCTGGCGCGACACCGAGGTGTTCGCCGACCGGGAGCGGGCCGCGCTCGGGCTGGCCGAGGCGACCACCTCCCCGGCGGACGCGGCACTCCAGGAGGCCGCGTACGGCGTGGCGCGCGAGGTGCTGAGCGACGAGGAGATCTCCGCGGTGGTCTGGGTCTCGATCGCCATCAACTCCTTCAACCGGGTATCCATCCTGAGCAAGCACCCGGTCCGCCCGGCCCGGTAGTCGCGACCGCAGGAGGGTCTCCGCCTTCCGGCGGAGGTCCTCCATTGGCGGGTGTACGACCGGCTCCTTCCGGCGGGGGATGACCGACCGTCAGCGCTGCGGCGAGGCTGGGCGTCGAGGGCGAGGGAGTGCTCGCCGACGGCGAAGGTGGGGTCGCATGGCACGTCGTACGTTTGTCTCCGCGCTGGTGGGGGCGGTCTGCCTGGCACTGGCCGCGCCGCTGGTCCCGGCAGGTGCGGCCGAGGCCGCCGACGGACGGCCGGGCTCCGGCGACCCGCGGGCGGCGGCCCTGCGGGCGCTGACCGACGCCGGCGCCGTCGGGGCGATCGCGGAGGTCCGGGACGGGAACGGCGCCTGGCGCGGGGCGTCCGGCGTCTCCGACCTGGCCACCGGCGCACCGCTGCGCACGGACGGGCGGTTCCGGGTCGGCAGCGTCACCAAGGTGTTCATCGCCACCACGGTGCTCCAGCTGGTCGGGGAGGGGCGGATCGGCCTGGACGACCCGGTCGAGCGGCACCTGCCCGGGCTGGTCCCGAACGGCGACCGCATCACCGTCCGTCAGCTGCTCGGCCACCGCTCCGGACTCTGGGACCCCACCAACGAGAAGGGCGGGGTCTTCCCCGACTGGACCGAACCGGCGGCCGTCCGGAACTGGCTGGACCAGGGCGGCCTGACCCGGCACATCACCCCGGCCCAGGTGGTGGCCTCCTCGGCGGCGCACGCGCCCACGTTCCCGCCGGGCACCGGGTACGGCTACTCCAACGTCAACTACACCCTGCTCGGCATGATCGTCGAGAAGGTGACCGGGCACGGCTACGCCCAGGAGGCCACCGCGCGCATCCTGCGCCCGCTCGGTCTGACCGGCACGTACTTCCCGGGTACGGCCACCGGCATCCGGGGCCCGCACGCGCACGGCTACTGGACGCTGCCCGAGGGCCCCGGCCCGGAGGACCGCAGCGACCGGGACGTGACGGTGGCGAGCGTCACCTGGGCGAACTCGGCAGGGGAGGTGATCTCCACCCTGAGCGACCTGAACCGCTTCGAGAAGGCCCTGCTGGGCGGCCGGCTGCTGCCGCCGGCGCTGCTGAAGGAGATGACCACGACGACCCCGATCGTGATCGAGGGCATGCCGACCGGACTGGGCTACGGGCTCGGGCTGGCCGGCTGGCAGCTCTCCTGCGGTCCGGTCTACGGGCACGATGGCTCGGTGCCCGGGTACAGCACCCAGCTGTGGAGCTCGGGCGACCGGCAGGTGTCGCTGTCCGTCACCCCGCGCGGCGACCAGGCGCAGTTCCTCGCGCAGATGCAGGCGGAGGCCGGCTTCCTGGAGCAGGCCTTCTGCGGGACGGGGACGGCGGCGCAGGAGCCGGCGGTGCAGGGGTCAGCCGTCATGGTGCCGAGGCTGGGCTGACCGCCTGCTGTTCCCTGTTCCACCGCTCCGGCTCGTCCGCGCGGGTCCTCGACCGTGCGGGCGGGTCGGAGCGGTGCCGTTTCCGCCACCGGGGGGCCGACAGCCCGGGGCCGGGCACCCGGGAAAACCGGTGGCACCGGCTTCCGCCGGCGGTGAGAATGCACCGGTGATCCCCTCGCCGCTGTCCCCTGCCCAGGATCCCCGCGCCTGGTCCGTCGCGCCGGACTATCCGGGGATGCAGGACCTGGTCGCCGGTCTGGAGGTGCCCGCCGGAGCCGCGATGGGCGTCATGGGCGCGCTGGAGACCTCCCGCGAGCTCATCCGGCACTCCTACTACCGGTACGAGTTCGCCACCGTCGCCGTCACCCAGGCGCTGTTCGCCCTGGAACAGGTCCTCGTCGAACGACTGGCCGTCGAGGAGCCGCTCCGGGAGCTGATCGGACGGGCCGTCGCCGAAGGGCTCCTCGGGCCCGGGCTCGTCACCGAGATCGAGGCGAGCCTGCGACTGCGCGACAAGCTCGCGCGGGGCACCGTGACGACCGGCGCCGTGACCCCGGAGCGGGCCGTCACGCTGGTGCGCGCGGTCTTCGACGCCGTGTCCGCGCTCCTCCGCCCGCCCGTGGCGGCGGCCGAGACCGGCGGGACCACGGAGGAGGAGTCGGCCCGGGCGCGGCTCGACCGGCTGTGGGAGGAGCACCGGCGGGCGCCGTTCCCCAGGAGCTTCCTCGGGGTGGACATCGCGGGGGTGTGTCTGATCCTCCTGGAGGACGCCGTCGCCTCCGCCGTGCTCCGGGAACAGGGCGGCGGATTCGACGACCGCAGCATCTCCGACCTCTGGCACCGCATCGCCGACCTCGACAAGGTCGTGCCCCTGATCGACGAGCAGTACTGCCGCGAGCACTTCGCCAGGCTCCGGACGGTGGCCGGGCTGGTGGCCGCGTCCCACCTCCCGCCCGCGACCTGACCTGCGCGCCGAGGTCGCGCCCGGGGCGCCGGAGTTCCGCTCGGCGGCCCGACTGCGTACGGTGATGCACGCATCATCGGCAGCGGAAAGGGGCGCGCGTGACGGCGGGGACGGAAGACGACTCGGGGACGGTGCTGACCACCGAGCGGCTGGTGGTGCGTCAGTGGACCATGTCCACGGCCGACCAGGACCGCGCCTTCGACATCTACTCCCGCTGGGAGGTGGCCCGCTGGCTCGGCCGGACCCCACGGGCCATGACCGGGCCCGAGGAGGCCCGCGCCTTCATCGAGCGCTGCCGGAAGCGGTCCGCCGACCCGCGCTTCGGCGCCTGGGCGGTCGAACGACGCGACACCGGTACGGTCGAACGACGCGACACCGGTACGGTTGCCGGCACGGTCCTGCTGGTGCCGTTGCCGGACGGGGACGGCGAGATCGAGATCGGTTGGCACCTCCACCCCGACAGCTGGGGCCGGGGCATCGCCACCGAGGCCGCCCGGGCCGTCCTGGCCAAGGGCTTCGCCGACGGCCTGACCGAGATCCGCGCCGTGCTGGCCCCGGACAACACCCGGTCGGCGGCCGTCTGCCGGCGCCTGGGGATGACGGGCACCGGGCCGACCGACCGGTGGTACGGCCGACAGCTCGCGGAGTTCCGCATCGGACCGGATCAGGCGGCGCAGGCATGACGGACATGGTGGGTGCGACGGACATGGTGGGTTCGGCCGATGTGACGCTCAACCTCTGGCGCCGGCCGCTCGGCGAGGTGCCGGCCGAGGTGTGGGACCGCACCGAGCTGACCGTGCTCATCCTCGCCGACACCGGCATCAGCGAACTCTCCTCCGGTATCGGCCGGTTGAGCGCTCTGCGGACCCTCGACCTCGGGCACAACCGGCTCACCGCGCTGCCCGCCGAGCTCTGCGACCTCACCGGCCTCCGGGACTTCCTCTACCTGCACGACAATGCGCTGACCGCCCTGCCCGAGGCGCTCGGACGGCTCACCGCGCTGCGCTACCTCAACGTCGGCGAGAACCGGCTCACCGAACTCCCGTCCACCATCGGCGACTTGGCCTCGCTGATCGAGCTGCGCGCGCAGCACAACCGGCTCACCGCTCTGCCGGAGGCGATCGGCGAACTCGGCGAGCTGCGCGAACTCTGGCTACGCGGGAACGAATTGACCGATCTGCCGGAGTCGGTCGGTCGGCTCGCCGGGCTGCGCGAGCTGGAGCTCCGGGAGAACGCCCTCACCGAACTGCCCGACGCGCTCGCCGGGCTCCCGCAGCTGCGCCGCCTCGACCTGCGCGGCAACCGGATCACCGAACTGCCCGACTGGCTGACCGATCCGGGCGCGCTGCCCGCGCTGGAGAAGCTGGACCTGCGGTGGAACGAGGTGCGGCCGCGGGGCCGGCTGCTGGCGGTGCTGGCCGCGCGCGGGTGCGTGACGCTCTTCTGAACCGCCGGGCTCCGGCCCGGGAGAAAAGATCATCGCCGACAGCGCGGAGCTGCTACCGTGGAACGCATGAAGCGCGCTGCACTCGCCACGACGACGCCGGAGAGAGTCCCGGCGCGCTGACTGCTGACCCAGTTCGAAGCCCCGGGGCGAGTGCCCCGGGGCTTCGCCGTTCCCGGACCCACTCGCCCGCCCACCCGAGTGGAGACCACCGCCATGAACGGCCGCCCCCCGCAGGACCGCTCCCCGCACGATCACGACCTGCATGACCGCCCGATGCACGACCACCGCAAGCTCGGCCGCGAACTCGACCTGTTCGATACCGACCCGCTGATGGGCTCCGGCCTGCCGTACTGGCTCCCCGACGGTGCCGCGATCCGGCACTCCCTGGAGGAGTTCATCCGCGGCCGCGAGCGCCGGGCCGGCTACCGCCACGTCTACTCCCCGGTGCTCGGCAAACGCGAGCTGTACGAGATCTCCGGCCACTGGGCGCACTACCGCGAGGACATGTTCCCGCCCATGGAACTGGGCGCCGAGGAGATGGTGCTGCGCCCCAGCCTCTGTCCGCACCACGCGCTGATCTACCGCTCACGCTCCCACAGCTACCGGGAACTGCCGCTGCGCATGGCGGAGTTGGGCGGCATGTACCGCTCCGAGCTGTCCGGGGTGCTGGGCGGGCTGACCAGGGTCCGGGCGATCCAGCTGAACGACGCCCACATCTTCTGCACCCCGGAGCAGGCGGCCGACGAGGCCGTCGCCGCACTGGAGCTGATCCGCGAGGCGCACCGGGCACTGGGCGTCGTCCCGGTCCGCTACCGGCTCTCGCTGCCCGGCGCGGGCGGCAAGTACGTGGCGGACCCGGAGCTCTGGGATCGCGCCGTCGCACTGCTCACCGAGGTGCTGGAGCGCTCCGGGGTGCCGTTCGAGGCGGCGGAGGGCGAGGCGGCGTTCTACGGGCCCAAGATCGACGTGCAGATCGCCGACGGCGCCGGCCGTGAGTTCACCCTCTCCACCGTGCAGATCGACTTCCACCAGCCGGAGCGGTTCAACCTGCACTACATCGGCGCGGACGGCGCCAAGCACCGCCCGGTGATGGTGCACCGCAGCGTGATCGGCAGCGTCGAGCGGGTGGTCGCCCACCTGATCGAGCTGTACGGCGGCGCGTTCCCGGCGTGGCTCGCGCCCGTCCAGGTGGTGCTGCTGCCCGTCTCCGAGGCCGAACTGCCGCAGGCCGAACGGTTCCGGCAGCGCTGCCTGGACCTCGGCCTGCGCGCCGAGGTCGCCGGGCCCGAGCACGGAACCCTGGGCGCCCGGATCCGCGAGGCCCGGCTGGTGCCGTACCAGGCGGTGATCGGGGCGAAGGAGGCCGTGGACGACCGGGTCGCGCTGCGGCTGCGGGACGGCCGACGGCTGGAGCCGCTGCCGGCCGAGGAGGCGTGGGCGCGGATCGGCGCGCTGGTGGCGGCGTGCGACGCGGAACTGTGGGCGGAGGACGCCTCCCGGCGGTCGTAGGGCCCGGCCTCGGACGCCCGCCCGCGGGGCCTCGATGGGGCCGTCCGGGGCATACGTACGACTAGTGCGGTGTGCGGTGTGTCGGTCGGGCCGAGGGCGGCGGCCGCCCGTCGAATGGGCCGGGCGGCCGAGTCCGCGGCCGTCGCTGTCCCCACCCGTACGGAGGTACTCCCGATGCGCATCCCACACGGCTTCGCCGTTCCCGCTCTGGCCGGCTGTCTCGCCCTCGCCGGAGCGGTGGCCGCCACCCCGGCAGGCTCGGCCGAGCTCCGCCCGCTGCCCAGCCCCGCCGTCCAGTACTGTGCCGCGGTGCTCGGGCACGTCCCGGGCGCCGACGCCGCCTCGCAGGCTCTCGGGCGGGCCTGTTCCTCGGACTTCCGGGCCGATCAACTCGCGCAGGCCGGAGGAGGATTCGAGGCGTACGGGCCGGCGGGCCACCCGTCGCTGCCGATGGAGTAGGCCCGGTCGGGGCGGTCCGCCGGCCGACCGCGCCGCACGAGGCGCAAGCCCCGTGCGGCGGGGGCCGGTCAGTAGGACTGGAGCTCGATCACGTGGCCGTCCGGGTCGCGCAGATGGGCGCTGCGCAGGGTGGGGCCCCACTCCGGGCGGTCGGTCGGCGGGGTGACGGGGGTGCCGCCGTGGCGCAGGCAGAGGCCGAGTGCGCCGTCCACGTCGTCCATCCGGAGGACCAGCATCGCGGTGTCCTGCGAGGGTGCGGCGGGGTGGGCGGGCAGCTCGGCGGCGCCGAGGGTGGCGGCCATCGCGGACCGGTCGAACAGGGCCAGGCAGGTGCGGTCGGCGAGGTCCCAGTTGGCGTACGGGCCCTCGGGCGCGCCCTTGGCCAGGGTGGCGCCGGTGAGCGCCGGGAGGACCGCGCGGTAGAAGGCGAAGCACTCGGCGAAGCGGGAGACGAGTAGGCGGGGGTACGGGGCGTCCACGGGCGAACTCCTGGCAAAGGGGGGTGGAGAGAGCGGCGGTGGGGGGCGGGTCGGGCGGTTCCCGAATTGATGGGTGGCACCCACTATAGGGAGAGACCCTAGACTGCCGCCATGGCCTCCGAGAACCCGCACCCCGCCGCCGAACTCCCCCCGACCCTGCTGGACCTCAGCACCTACCTGCTCTCCCGGATCGGCAGGGCGGCGCGCGGTCGGCTCGCCGAGCGGCTGGCCGAACGCGGCCTGCGGCTCTGGGACATGGCGGTGCTGGCCGCACTCGCCGACTTCGGCCCGCAGGCCCAGCGGGACCTGGTGCGGCGGCTGGCCATCGACCCGAGCGACCTGGCCAAGGTCGCCGACCGGCTCGCCGCCGCCGGGTACGTCGAACGCGCCAGGGACCAGGCCGACCGGCGGAGGGTCTCGGTCTCGGTCACCGATGCCGGACGGGCGCTGCTCGCCGACCTGGAGGCGCAGGCGCGGGCGGTGCAGGACGTCGTGCTCGCGCCGCTGGACGCGGGGGAGCGGCAGGTGCTGCAGGAACTGCTGCTGCGGGTGCACCACGGGACGGGGGAGTGGCGCGGCGGCCTGTGACCGTGGGGCGGGCGTGGGGCTGGCCGCTTCAGGCCGTTCGCGTCAGGCCGAGGGTTGCCCCGGGCGGCGGGCGCCGGCGAACTCGCCCGCCCAGCGCGGCACGTCGAGCACGTTCTCGACCCGGGCAACCAGGGTGCCCGTCCGCTCGGCGTGGATCATCGCGCCCTCGCCGATGTGGATCCCGACGTGGTGCAGGGGGGCGTCGGGGCGGGAGAAGAACAGCAGGTCGCCCGGGGCGAGCGCGTCGCGTTCCACCGGGGCACCGAGGTTGAACTGCGCGACGGTGTAGTGCCCGAGTTCGACGGTGCCGTGGCTGGCCCGGTACCAGCAGTAGAGCGAGAGGCCGCTGCAGTCGAAGCCGACCGTCCTCTCGCCCATGCACACGCCGTTCAGCCAGCCGTTCTCCTCGTCGCAGAAACCGAGGCTCGCGCCCAGCCGGTCGCCGCCGCCCCAGGCGTACGGCACGCCGAGCTGGCTCGCGGCCACGTCGGCGACCCGGCGGCCCAGCGCGGCCACGGGCAGCGACCGGGCCGTCCCGGGCGGGGCGTCGGACGCCGCCTGGGCGGCCGGGCCGAGCGCCGGGACGAGACCCGCCCCGAGCGCGAGGCCGAGCATGCGGCGCCGACGGACGCCGGAGGTCTGGTCACGGTCGGACGGTTGGGGCTCCATGGCGGTGCCTCCCGGTGCTGGAGGTGGCTGGGCGCCCGGGGCGTGATGCCCGGGCAGGCACCCACCAGGATTCCGCTGCGGCGGGCCGGTCCGCCATCACCCGCAACGGTGAATCGCCGACGCAAGAGCCCCGAAACGGAGGGGGGTTCGCCGGTAAATGGTTTGACGGTCGTTCAGGAGACGCCAACGATGGGCGCGAACGTTCGGTCGGGACCGTCGGAGGACCACATGAGCAGAGCCGTCAAGCTGATCCGCTCCACGCGGCTGACCAGGGCAGTGGACTACGCCTACGCGGCGGAGGTCGACGCCCCGGCCCGCTCGCTCTGGCTGGCCGGGGCCTGCCCGCTGGACGAGGAGGGCCGGACGGTCGCCGTGGGCGACTTCGAGGGCCAGGCCCACCAGGTGATGCGGAACCTGATAGCCGTGCTGGAGGACAACGGCGCGACCCTCACCGACATCGCCCGGACGACCGTGTACGTGGCCTCCGGCGACCAGGCCGACCTGGTGAAGGTGTGGAACGTCTACCGCGCCTACATGGGGGAGCACGACGCCCCGAGCACCCTGCTCGGCGTCACGGTGCTCGGGTACGACGACCAGCTGGTGGAGGTGGAGGCCGTGGCCGTGCTGCCCTCCGGGCCCGACGCTTCCTGACCTGACCTGGCCCGGCCTGACCTGACCTGGCCCGGCCTGGAGTGAGCTGACCTGACCTGGAGTGAGCTGACCTGACCTGGAGTGAGCCGACCTGACTGGCGCGACCCGACCCGGCCGGGGCGGGCCCGTCGGCTCAGGCCGTCGGCCCGCCCCGGCCGGTCAACCGGTCATCAGCGCACGCTGAGCTTCACCGTGGCGCTCCGGCCGGTGTAGAACTTGTGGATCTGCTCACGCGTCCCGGAGCCGCAGGCCTGCACCTCCTCCGGGTAGCTCTTGCTGTCGGCGGCGATCGTGACCGTCGCGCACATCCCGTCGGCCCGGGTGTCCTCCACCCACCCGTCGACGTACAGCGACTCGACTCCCTCGACCTTCTTGCACTTCAGGGTCCAGGTGGCCTCCGCGCCGTCGATCTTGGGCGAGTCGCTGTGCGGGCAGGTCGCCGCGGTGGCCGGGGTCGCGGTCACCACCACCGTCCCGCCGACCAGCGCGAGGACGGCGAGGACGGCGCGGAGGGACAGGGCCAGTCGCATGAGGGTCTCCTGGTGTGGGTGCGGACGTCGACGGAGGGTTTCCGCCGCGGAGGGTTTCTGCCGCACACGAAGCAGATCGATTCCGCGGGGCGGCGCAATGCGCTCGTGTGGGTGACGCCGGGTTCGACGTGCCGCGGTGCGCGCAGAGCCCGTCGGGGCGTCAATCCCGGTTGACGGCTGGCGGGCTCAGCGAGCCGTGGCTGCAAGGAAGTTGGCGGCTCCACCCCTACCCTTGGGCCATGAAGCAGCACATCCTCACGCTGGTCCTCGGGGGCCTTCTGCTGGGCATCGTCGCGTTCGGCGCCGGCTGGTACGCGGCGGACTCCCGGCAGACCGCGCCGGCGCCGACCTACATCACGGTCACGCCGGAGCCGGTCCCCACCGGCGCGGTCTCACCCCCGGTCTCACCCCCGGTCTCACCCCCGGCCTCGGCCGCCGGCCGGTAGCCAGTGGTCGGTGGCGCGGCCGGCGGCTACTGCCTGACCGCCCAGAACCGGTCGGCCATGTTGTCGTACGCGACCGACGCGGACAGCGACACCGCCGGCTCCTTCCAGAGCATCTGCCACTGGCCGTCGCCCGGGTCGTTGTCCACGATCACCTCCAGCCCGCGCGCCGTGTTCACCCAGCTGCTCGCCTGGTCGCGGAACCCGTAGTCGGTGAAGTACACGGCGGCGTCCTCGTGGAAGAGGTTGAACTGGAGCCGGCGGCCGCCCCAGTTCCGGTCGGCGTAGAAGCAGTAGTAGGACGGCTCGGTGGCCGGGGTGGGGCAGTTCTTCCAGTCCGGGCTCCGGACGGTGCGGCGGTGGTGGTCGCCGCTCCACGGCGGTGCCTGCGCCTGCCCGGGCAGCGGGAGCACCATCACCGCGTCGTCGGGGTAGGTGATCTCGTTGGCGGCGGTCTGCTTGCCGCCCTTGCCCGCCGCGAGCTGGGCGTCCACCGACTGCTGGAGTGCGTCGCGGTCGCCGTCGCCGAGTGCGGTGATGATGGCTCTCCGGTCCCCGGCCGGGCTGTGCGCGGCGGCGGCCTGCGCCCCGAGGGGCGCGGCCAGGAGCACGAGGGCCCCGGCTGTGCGGACGAGAAGTCGGCGGAGTCGAGAGTGTGTCATATGCCAAACGTAGCCGTGCACATACCGCGGGTAACCTTGCTTTCTCGATCAGACGGCGCGTACGCGGCAACGGCGCGCCGGTGCGTACGCGCCCCCTGATCGGGCGAACCTACGACTCGCGGGCGTCCTCGCCGATCCGACCGGAGTCGCGGGCCCGGTCGGCGGGGCCCGGCATCAGCGGCGCGACGACGTGCTGGGCCGGGTGGGAGCCCTCGTCGTCGTTGTCGTCGTCCGAGTTCACCGAGGCGGTGACCGAGCCCGTCGCCGAGGAGGCCAGGCCGATGATCAGGAAGAGGACGAGCAGGCCGCGCCCGGCGCCGCCCAGGACCAGCGGGCGGGTGGCCGACGCCGGCCCGGCCGGCTCACTGCCCGGCTCGTCGCCGAACAGGCGCTTGGGGTAGGCGGACGAGACCATCACCAGGTAGGAGGTGAAACGCATCCGGTAGCGCAGGATCGCGGTCGTCGCCTCGTACAGCGGCTGCGGCATCCGGCCGAGGACCAGCACCACCAGCCAGAGGACGAACGACACCGTCCACCAGCCCGCGTACACCAGGCCCTGCACGATCGCGGCCGGGATGACGAGGACGATGCGGAACAGCACGGCGAGCCGGTTCAGCTCACCCGGCCGCAGCCCGACCTGCACCGGATAGTCGGGGACCTCGAACCGGAACGGCGGATAGCGGTCCACGGTGAGCATCATGTACGCGGTGACGCGGGTGTCGTACGGGATGAACACCGTGAGGTAGTCCGCCACGAAACCGGGCAGCCGGCCGAGCACCAGCGCACCGAACCAGCCGACGACGGTGACCAGGAACGCCACCACCGACAGCACCCACACCACCACGAACTGGGGGATCAGCAGCAGCGCGCGCAGCAGCACCGTCCAGCGGTTCTGCGGACCGGGCGCCGGCATGTCCAGCACCGGGAGCCACTCGCGGCTGACGGGGGCGGGGGGAGCCTGCCACATCCGGGCCTCCACGGTCTCGGGACGACGGGACCCGGCGGTCGGGCGCGGCCGGGTGCCCTCCGAAGATCGCAGCAACCCGCCCGTCCCGCGCGTCACGCTGCGCCGGACGGGCCAGTCGGCCGGTGCGGCCCGGCGTGGCGCGGCCCGAGGGGCAAGGTGGGGGCTGCCGCCCGCCGGTGGCGCCGGCCGCCGGGCCGGTCAGGGTGACGGCGATGGCGGCTGCCAGCGCGGTGGACGCGGCGTTGAACAGGATTCGTCGCATGATCGGTCCTTCTGGTGAGGTGCCGGGCGTTCGGGGGCCCGGCCTGGCAGGGACCCCTGACCGGATTTTCACCACGAGCCCCGGGCAGCCGCCCGCCCGGCGCCTGCGCGTGGGCGACCCGCGGACCTGACCGCGCCCGGATCGCGTCCGGATCGCCGGTCACGGCCGGCTGCCGGCAGACACCGTGAGGAGATCGTGGCCTGCGCGCGCCTCCTCGCCGGGCCGCCCGGGCCCTAAGGTGGCCCGCCATGGAGTTTCGACTGCTCGGTTCGTTCGAGGCCGGCCACGAGGGTGAAGCCAGGGGCCGAACTCGCCGCCCTGCACGACCGCATGCTGCGGGCCGACCCCCGGCTGGACCGTCCTCCGGCGCCGCTGTACGCGGTGCGGGTCGGCGATCAGTGGCTGCCGTGGAGCGCGGGCGGCCATCCGGCGCTGGAGTTCTGCAACACCTACGCGGGCTGGGGCGCCGATCCGACCGGCGTGCCGACCCCCGGGTCGGACTGGCTGCGCGGCTACCCCACGCTCGCGGTCCGGGCCGGCCACCACGACCTCGCCGACGGACCGGTCGTCGAGGCCCTGCTCCGCCGGGCGGCGGAGCAGCCCGCGGAGGCCGCCGGCGTGCTCGCCGACGCCCGCGCGTTCCGGTCGGCCCTCCACGCGTGCCTGACCGACCCGCAGGACGGCGCCGCCTTCGGGGCGGTGGCGATCGTGGTGCAGGAGGCCGGGCGGTCGGCGGTCCTCACCCGGGGCGAGGACGGCCTGGCGCACTGGCGACTGCCACCGTCGGCCGGCCTGCGGCTGCCGCTGCCGCTGTACGCCGCCGCCCGCGCGGCCGGCGAACTGCTCGCCGACCCGCGCCGGTTCACCGTCCGCCGCTGCCCCGGCACCGGCTGCGGCTGGCTCTTCCTGGACGCGAGCGGCCGGCGTCGCTGGTGCAGCCTGGCGACCTGTGGGACCCGTCCGGCCTCCTGAGTCGCGCGGGCCGATCCGCGGCCCGGTCCGGACTCTCCAACGCCTTGACGAACCCATGACACTGGCGGACCATCAAGCTGGCGCGCGCCGCACCTCCTCCACAGTTCCGCCCCCACGGACCCCACAGGAGGACAGTCATGCGACTGCCCCGCCGAGGGAAGCCCGCCGCAGCCACCGCCGTGCTGCTGGCCCTCGCCCTCGCCACCCCGCTCACCGCCCAGGCCGCCCCCGACCGCCCGTCGACGCCCGCGCCCGTCACCGGTTTCGGCATCGACACCGGCATCGACACCGCACGGCAGTATCGCCTCGACGGTCCCCGCACCGTCGCCGAACGCACCGCCGTCGCCGCCACCGGCGTCTCCGTCGACGCCGTCCTGCCCGAAGCGGTGGTGGTCACCGCCACCCCCGCCGAAGCCGCCCGGCTGCGGGCGCTCGGCTGGTCGCCCGTCGCACTGCCCGGCCCCCGCTACGGCGCCGAACCCGGCGACGAAGGCCTGGCCGGCCCGGTGTACGACTTCCCGCAGGCCGACTCCGGCTACCACAACTACGCCGAGGCCACCGCCGACATCGACGCGGTGGTCGCCGCCCACCCCGACATCATGAGCAAGCGCGTCATCGGTACCTCCTACGAGGGCCGCCCGATCGTCGCGGTGAAGATCAGCGACAACGTCGGCACCGACGAGAACGAACCCGAAGTGCTGTTCACCGCCCACCAGCACGCCCGCGAACACCTCACCGTCGAGATGGCGCTCTACCTGCTGCACGAGTTCGGCGACACGTACGCCACCGACAGCCGCATCGCCAACGCCGTCAACAGCCGCGAGATCTGGGTGATCCCCGACCTCAACCCGGACGGCGGCGAGTACGACATCGCCACCGGCCGCTACCGCAGCTGGCGCAAGGACCGCCAGCCCAACAGCGGCAGCAACAGCGTCGGCACCGACCTCAACCGCAACTGGAACTACAAGTGGGGCTGCTGCGGCGGCTCCTCCGGCTCCACCTCCAACGAGACGTACCGGGGCAGCGCACCGGAGTCCGCCAAGGAGACCAAGGTCGTCGCCGACTTCGTCCGCAGCCGGGTCGTCGACGGCAAGCAGCAGATCACCGCCGCCATCGACTTCCACACCTACAGCGAACTGGTCCTCTGGCCGTTCGGCTGGACCACCGCCGACACCGCCACCGGCATGACCGCCGACGAGTACAACACCTTCGCCACCCTCGGTCGCGGCATGGCCGCCACCAACGGCTACACACCCGAACAGTCGAGCGACCTCTACATCACCGACGGGGCGATCGACGACTGGCTGTGGGGCGCCCACCGGATCTTCGCCTACACCTTCGAGATGTACCCCGGCGAGAGCGGCAGCGGCGGCGGCTTCTACCCGCCCGACGAGGTGATCGGCCGCGAGACCAGCCGCAACCGCGAAGCGGTCCTGCGCCTGGTGGAGACGGCCGACTGCGTCTACCGCGCGATCGGCAAGCAGCAGCAGTACTGCGGCATCTCGGCCTGACCGGGCGTCATCGGTACGGGTCGCGCCGCGCACGTCGCGGCCCGGGGGCCGGGTGCGGGGAAATGCCCCCGCGGGGCAGGGGGGTTGGGGGGGCCCACCCCCCGCGCTGGGAAGAGCCCCCCCCGGTGGGGGGCGCCCGCCTCTCCACTGTCCTCTTCACCGTCCGAGAGTCCGAAAGGCCAGGGAATGCGTATCGCGCTCGTCTCCATGCCGTGGCAGGCCCTGGAGATGCCGTCGCTCCAGGTCGGTCTCCTGCACGCACTCGTCGCCCGGGAACGGCCGGCCGACGAGGTCGCCGAGTACCACGGGTGGCTGCGCTGGGCCGAGTTCCTGCTGGAGCACAGCGACGGCGAACTGACCCCGACGGAGTACATGACCGTCGCCGACGACCAGGTGTTCGACGGCTTCGGCGACTGGGTCTTCTCCGGCAGCCTCTACGACGACGACCAGTGGGGCACCGAGCAGCTCACCGCCTACGCGGCCCGCACCGGATCGTCGATCGACAGCCTGCTGCGGATGCGCCCGCACGCCGCGCGGTTCATCGCCGAGGCCGCCCGGGAGGTGCTCGCCACCGACCCCGACGTGGTCGGCATGACCACCACCTTCCTGCAGAACGTGCCCTCGCTCGCCCTCGCCCGGGAGATCAAGCGCCTGCGGCCCGAGGTCGTCACCGTGCTGGGCGGCAGCAACTGCGACAGCGTCATGGGCCACGCCCTGCACCGCAACCACCCCTTCCTGGACCACGTCGTGCGCGGGGAGGCCGAGAGGACCTTCCCGGCGCTGCTCGCCCACATCGAGCGCGGCACGGCCCCCGCGGACGTCCCCGGGGTCTGCTGGTGGGACGGCGGCACCTCGCGTGCCAACCGGGAGGCCAAGGGCACCGTTCCGATCGGACTGCTGCCCAGCCCCGACTTCGACGCCTGGCAGGAGTCCTTCGACTCCTCCCCGGTGGCCGAGTTCGTCGAGCCCAAGCTCGTGGTGGAGGGTGCCCGCGGCTGCTGGTGGGGCGAGAAGCACCACTGCACCTTCTGCGGGCTCAACGGCAGCCTGATGGAGTTCCGTTCGAAGAACGGCGAGCAGCTCTGGTCCGAGATCGAACGGCTCGTCCAGCGGCACAAGTTGCTCGATGTCATCACGGTCGACAACATCATCAGCATGGACTACTTCCGTGACTTCCTGCCACGGGCCGCCGACAGCGGGTGGGACCTGCGCATCCACTACGAGGTGAAGTCGAACCTCAGCCAGGACCAGATCGCCCTGCTGGGCCGCGCCCGGGTCACCCACGTCCAGCCCGGCATCGAGAGCCTGAACAGCCGGGTGCTCGGTCTGATGGACAAGGGGGTCACCGGCGCCCGCAATGTCCGTACCATGCGGGAGTGCGAGAACCACGCGCTCACCTGCGTCTGGAACTACCTCTACGGGTTCCCGGGCGAACGCGACGAGGACTACACGGAGATCATCGACCAGATGCCCGCCCTGCGCCACCTCCAGCCCCCGGGCGGTGCCACCCGCATCGCGCTGGAGCGGTTCAGCCCGCACTTCACCAACCCCGCGCTGGGCTTCACCGAGCGCCGCCCCGCCGACATCTACCAGCACGTCTACCAGCTGCCGCGGGAGGAACTGGAGGACCTGGTCTACCTGTTCGACGCCCCGGCCACCGGCATCCAGGGCGAGCTGGAACGACGGCTGGCGGAGGAGATCGACCGCTGGACGGAGGCCTACCCGTCCTCCCGGCTCCTGCTCGAACCGGCCGCGGACGGCGGCGAGGAGGGGGACCTGCTCGTCCACGACGAACGCGAGGGCTGGCCGCGGCGCACCCACCGGCTGACGCACTGGCGGGCCGCCGCGTTCCGCGAGCTGGAGCACGGCCGCACGCTCCCCGCCCTGCACCGCCGCCTGGCCGAGGCCGGGTACGAGGTCCCGCTGGACACGCTCACCGACTGGGGGCGCGAACTCCTCGCGCACGGACTGGTGTTCAAGGACGACGACACCCTGCTCGCGCTGCCCACCCGGGCGGTGCCGGTCCGCGCACCCGACCTGGACACCGCCTTCCCGGCCGCTCTCCCCACCCCCGAGGAGGTGGCGTGATGCCGATCGCCAAGCCCTCCCTCGCGGCGCCGGACCTGCCGGACCTGCCGGACACGGTCCCCCACCGGCTGGACGGCCGGCTGGTCGTCCTCGCCGCGCCGGTCCCCCTCGGCGCGGGCGGGCGGCCCGCCGCCGAGGCCGTCCGGCTGCTGCGCGAGTGCCAGAGCCACGTGCTCCCGGTGCGGTGGTCCCTGGCCCCGGACGACCCGGCGCTGCGGGACCCCTCCGCCGCCGACTTCGCCCTCCACCACCTGCACCACCTGCCGCCGCCCTCCCCGCAGGCCCCCGGGACCGCCGAGCCCGCCGGGGCCGCGGAGGCCGGACCCGCCCTGGCCGAGTGGCGCTCCGCCTACGCGTACGGGCGGTTCTACTACCGGCAGGGACCGGGCTTCCTCCAGGTCAGGGACCGTCGGGACCCGGACGCCTCGGCCCGCTTCGCGCTCGACCACCCCGACCTGGTGGCCACCTTCCGGGCCTGCCTGACCCCCACCGCCCTGGACGACCTCAGCAGTACGGGCCGTGAGGCCGTGTCCGTCCTGGCGTCCGAAGGCCTCGTGCTCGTCACGCGGGGCTGGGCGGTGACACTGCCTCCACGCATCCGCCACTGGACCGTGCCCGACACAGGAGTCTGATACATGGGATCTTCCACGGCCGAGGAGTCGTCCGTACCCGCGGAGTCCGGCCCGCCCGCGACCCCGCCCCCGGCCCCGGAATCCGTGCCACTGCGCCGGCACCGTCCGCTGCTGCTGCTGGTCACGGAGCAGATGACCAGCTCGGTGGGACGCCAGGTCACCGCGCTGGCACTGCCGCTGCTGGCCATCGCCCACCTGCACGCCGGCCCGCTGGGCGCCTCGGCGCTGATGGCGATGACCTACCTGCCCGGCGTCCTGCTCAGCCCCCTCATCGGCGTCGCCGTCGACCGGGCCCGACTGCGGCGGATGCTGGTCTCGCTGTCCTGGCTACAGGTCCCCGCCATCGGCAGCGTGCCGCTCGCGGCCGCGCTGGACGGCCTGACCTGGCCGCACCTGTTCGCCGCGGCCGCCGCCTCCGGGGCGCTGAACTCCGCCCAGAGCGTCGCGCTGCAGTCCTGTCTGCCCCGCGTGGTGCCCGCGGAACGCCTGCTGCCGGCCAACTCCTCGCTCACCGGCGCCCGGACCATCGGCCTGATCGGCGGGCCCGCGCTCGGCGGCCTCCTGATCAGCGTGATCGACCCGGCCCCGGCGCTGCTGGTCGAGTGCGCCGCCTACCTCGTCGGCGGGGCCCTGTTCCTCGCGCTGCCGACCTCCCTGAACCGGCCGGCGAACGCGGGCAGCGGCGCGCGCTCCCGCCTCGAAGCCCTCCGGGAAGGCCTGGCGGTCATCCGGCGCGAGACCCTGCTGCGCCGCCAGGCCCTGGCCGCGGCCGGACTCAACCTGGGCGGCGGGGCCGGCGGCGGCCTGTTCGTCCTGTACGCCGACCGGGAACTGCAGCTGCCCCCGTGGCAGCTCGGCGCCGTCTACGCCGCGTACGCCGTCGGGATGGGCTCCGGTGTGCTGGCCGCGACCTCCGTCACCCGTTCGCTGGGCATGGCCCGGGCCATCCGGCTGTGCGCCGTGGGCGCGGGGGCCGCCCTCTTCCTCATCCCGGCGGCCTCCCTGGGGCTGCCCTTCCCGGTCCTGGTGCTGTACCAGCTGCTGTTCGGACTGCTGGCCACCGTCTGGTCGATCGCCATGACCACGGGACGCCAACTCGTCACCCCCGCCCACCTGCTGGGCCGCGTGAACGCCTTCCTCCAGGCCGTGCTGACCGCCACCCTGCCCGTCGGCGCCTTCGTCGGCGGGTGGCTGGCCTCCCGGGTCGGCATCGTGCCGGTGCTGGTCGGGGCGGCGGCCGTCGCCCTGGCGGGCGCGAGCAGCCTCTGGTTCCCGCGCGACATGCTCGCCGAGATCGAGCGGGCGGCGGAGCGGAAGAAGGCCTGAGCCCGCCCCCGGGTCCCGCCGGCCCCTGAGCTCCGTCATCCCCGCACCCGTCGTCCCCGCACCACGTCCCCCGAGGAACAGGAGGCCGCATGTCCGGCGCAGCGGGAACCGTGCTCATCACCGGAGCGAGCAGCGGCATCGGAGCGGCCACCGCACGCCGGCTCGCCGCCCGCGGGCACGACCTGGTGCTGATCGCCCGGCGCGAGGAGCGCCTGAAGGCGCTGGCCGCGGAGCTGTCCGCCGACCACGGCACCGCCGCCGTCGCGGCGCCCCTGGACCTGGAGCGCACCGACGAACTGGCCGACGCGCTGACGGACGTCCTCGCGGCCCTGCCCGGCCCGCTCGCCGGCGCGGTGCTGGCGGCCGGGCACGGCCGCGGCCACGGACCGGTGCGGGAGGCCGACAGCACGCCGTGGGAGTCCCAGCTGCGGGTCAACCTGCTCGCCCCGATGATCGTCACGCGCCTGCTCCTGCCCGAACTGGACGCCCGGGGCGGGGACCTGGTGCTGGTCGGCTCCCTGTTCGGCACCCGGCCCTCGCCCGGCTACGCGGCCTACGCCGCCACCAAGCACGGGCTGGCGGGCTTCGTCCGCTCGCTCGCCGAGGAGGAACGGCCGCCCGGCGGCTGCCGGATCTGCCTGATCTCCCCCGGCGCCACCAACACCGAGTTCGCCTCGGTCCTGTCCGGGGCCGCGGCCCCGCGCGTCCACGAGGTCACCGACTGGCCGTACCACCCGCTGCTCGCCGAGGACGTGGCGGCCGCCGTCGCATGGGCGATGGGCCGCCCCGGCCACGCCCGGATCGCGGAGATCACCCTCGACGCCACCGACGCCCGGTACTGAGCCGCCCCGGTACCGAGCCGCCCCGAACGCGCGGCCGCGACGGCCGGTGACGCGCTACGCCGTCCCGCCGTCCGTCCGCACCTCGGGGCGACCGGGCTCGGCCCAGCGCGTGTGGAAGCTGCCCGGACGGTCGGTGCGGCGGTAGGTGTGGGCGCCGAAGAAGTCGCGCTGCCCCTGGATCAGCGCGGCGGGCAGGTGCTCGCTGCGCAGGGTGTCGTAGAAGGCGAGCGCGGCGGAGAACGCCGGCACGGGGATGCCGTGCTGGGCCGCGCCGGCCACCACCGTGCGCCAGGCCGCCTGGGCGTCGGAGACCTCGGACGCGAACCGCTCCTCGGCGAGCAGGCTGACCAGGTCGGGGTTGGCGGCGTGGGCGGCGCGGATCCGGTCGAGGAACGCGGCGCGGATGATGCAGCCGCCGCGCCAGATCCTCGCCACCGCCCCCAGGTCGATGTCCCAGCCGTACTCGGCCGCGGCGTCGCGGATCATGGTCCAGCCCTGGTCGTAGGCGATGACCTTCGACGCGTAGAGGGCCTGTTCCACGTCGCGGGTGAAGCGCTCGGCCTCGTGCGGGCGCAGTTCCTGCCGGGTCCCCCCGGGCAGCGGCCGGTAGGCCGCCCGCAGTTCGGCCCGGGCGGAGGCGACCCGGGCGAAGGTGGCCTGGGCGATGGCGGTGACCGGGGACCCGAGGTCGAGGGCGGTCTGCACCGTCCAGCGTCCGGTGCCCTTCTGCTCCGCGGCGTCCTGGACGATGTCGACGAAGGGCCTGCCGGTGGCGGCGTCGGTGTGGGCGAGCACCTCGGCGGTGATCTCGATCAGGTAGGAGTCGAGCCGCCCCTTGTTCCAGTTCCGGAAGGTCTCGGCGATCTCGGCCGGGGTGTACCCGCCGACCTCCCGCAGGAGGTGGTAGGCCTCGGCGATGAGCTGCATGTCGGCGTACTCGATGCCGTTGTGCACCATCTTCACGAAGTGTCCGGCCCCGTCGGTGCCGATGTGGGTGCAGCACGGATCGCCGTCCACGTGGGCGCTGATCCGCTCCAGCATCGGGCCGAGGACGGCGTAGGACTCGGCGGAGCCGCCGGGCATGACCGAGGGGCCGTGCAGCGCGCCCTCCTCCCCTCCGGAGACGCCGCTGCCGACGAAGTGGATGCCGCGTTCGCGCAGCGCCCGCTCCCGGCGGCGGGTGTCGGCGAAGTGCGCGTTGCCGCCGTCGATGATCATGTCGCCCGCTTCCAGCAGCGGGGCGAACTCCTCGATGACCTCGTCGGTGGCCTGCCCGGCCTTCACCATGATCAGGAGCCGGCGGGGCCGTTCCAGCGCGGCCACCAGCTCCGGCGGCGATCCCGCCGGGACGAACGCGCCCTCGTGGCCGAACTCCTCGACCAGCGCCGTGGTCCGTCCCGGCGTGCGGTTGTGCACCGCGACCGTGTAGCCGTTGCGGGCGAAGTTCCGCGCCAGGTTGCGGCCCATCACCGCGAGCCCCGTCACGCCGATCTGTGCGGATGCCTCCATGGGCGGGTGCTTCCTTCCTCGGGGAGTTCCCCGGCCGGGCCCGCGGGTCCTGCGCCGCGGCCGCCCGGGCCGGCCGTACCCATGCTCACAACCCGCGCCCTCCCGCCGCGCGGGGAACTCCCCCGTTCAGGTGCCCCGGGCCCGCGGCGACGCCCGGCGACTCAGCGGACCGCCTCGACCGGCTCCGGGTCCGCCTCGGGATCCGTCTCGGGGTCCGTCTCCGGCCGGCGCACGGACATGTGCCCGGTCGGCAGGTCCCGGTGGCCGCGGATCGGGGAGCAGTAGAGGAAGAGGGCCGCCGCCGGTACGCCCGCGGTCAGGATCCACAGGGCCGGACGCAGACCGAGCCAGGTGCCGAGCGCGCCGCCGAGCACGGCGCCCAGCGGCATCGTGCCGTAGTTGAGGAACGCGGAGCTCGCGACGAGCCGGCCGAGCACGCCGCTCGGGCAGTAGCTCTGGACGAACCCGGACTTGAGCACGTTGCCCGCCACCACGCCGATCGACACCCCGGCGTAGGCGAGGACGACCATCGTCAGCCCCCAGCCCCGGCCGGCCAGCGGGATGAGCAGGGCCAGCGCCGGCAGCACCAGCTCGAACATCAGCAGGGAGCGGCCGGTGCCCAGCCTGGCGCTGACCCGGCGCACGACGAAGGCTCCCAGCACGCCGCCGACACCGCTGACCATCGCCAGGCTGCCGATCGTCCCGGAGGACAGGCCGATCTCACGGACCAGGAAGACCACGGTGAGCGACTGGTACCCGGACAGGGCGAGGTTGGACGCCGCTCCGAAGAGCGCCAGGCTCCGCAGGAAGGGGTCGCCGAAGAGCAGCCCCAGTCCTTCCCGGATCTCCTTGGCCATGGCGCCGCGCGGTCTTTCGAGCCGCTCGGGGGCGGCCTCCCGGTGCCGGATACCGACCAGGCAGAGCGTCGCGAGCAGGAAGGTCGTCGTGTTGACCAGCATCCCGTTGGCCGCGCCCGCGAGTTGGATGAGCAGGCCGCCGCAGCCGAGCCCGACGATCTGCGCGGCGGAGGCGCTGCCCTGGAGCTTGGCGTTGCCCTCGGCCTGGTCCTCCGGCTTCACCAGGTCCGGCAGGTAGGCGGTGTACGCGGTCTGGAAGAACACCGTGGCGGCGCCCGCGAGCAGGGCCACGAGCAGGAGTTGACCGACCTTCAGCGCCCCTGCCCAGGCCGCCACGGGAACGCTGGCGAAGAGCGCGAAGCAGACGATGTTGGCCCAGAACATCACCTGCCTGCGCCTCAGCCGGTCCACCCAGACCCCCACCGGCAGCCCGATGAGCAGCCACGGCACCCAGGGCGCCGCGCTCAGCAGGCTCACCTCGAAGGTGTCGGCGTGCAGGGTCGAAACGGCGATCAACGGGACGGCGAGAACCGTGACCGACTGACCGAAGCGCCCCGCGGTCTCGCCTAACCAGAGGAGCCGGAAGTCCCGGTGGCGGCGGAGCAGGCCACCACGTGTGTCGTTGCCCATCGATCGCTCCAATGTCTCAAGGAAGGGAAGCCGAACCGTCCGAAGCCGCCCGCCGGCCGGGCCCCCTCCCGCTCGCCGGGCGGTGCCGGGACGAGTGGGAGGGCCGTCGCGCGGCCCGTGTGCCGAC
>NZ_JBSHBN010000151.1:0-23231 GCF_053612025.1 Kitasatospora sp. NPDC054768 | reverse complement strand
CCCGGCCCTCCGGACGCCCCTGGAGACGCCCTACGGCGACGCCCCACGGAGACGCCTTACGGAGGCGACCGCTAGAACGGCCGCAGCGCGGGCTCCTTGCGCCCGCCGCCCAACAGCCGCTCCAGCGCCCCCTCCACATCACCCCGCCAGGAGAGCGTCATCCGCGCCTCCAGACGCAGCCGCGGGTAGCGCTGGTGCGGGCGGACGGTCTTGAAGCCGACCGCGAGCAGATGGTCGGCCGGCAGCACGCAGCTGGTCGGCACCCGACCGGACGAGCCGAAGGCCTCGATCGCCCGCACCCCTCGCCCGATCAGGTCCTTGGCCACCGTCTGCACCAGCACCCGGCCGAGGCCCTGGCGCTGGTAGCCCGGCAGCACCCGGCTGACCATCAGCTGAACGGCGTCCGCCGACACCGGGCTGGTCGGGAAGGACTGCGAGCGGGGGACGTAGGCGGGCGGTGCGTAGAGCACGAACCCGGCGGGCCGGTCGTCCACGTAGACGATCCGCCCGCAGGAGCCCCACTCCAGCAGCACCGTGGAGATCCACCCCTCCTTCTCCAGCTCCGGCTTGCCCGCCTCCACCGCCTCCTTCGCGCTGACCGGGTCCAGCTCCCAGAACACGCAGGAGCGACAGCCGTTCGGCAGGTCCCCGAGGTTGTCCAGCGTCAGCGGAGCGATCCGCCGTCCCATGGCCGCACCTCCTCCCTCTCACGGTCGAGCATTCCCCCACGAACGCCGATGGGTGCATGTTTCACGTGAAACAGCGCTCACGTGGAACACGCACCCATCGGGTCGTTGCCCTCGGCCGGCCGGTCCGGCTCAGCCCTGCGACAGCCGCAGACCGTCCTCACCCGGGGCCATGCTGTCCAGGATCCGGTTCAGGTCCTCCACCGAGCCGAACTCCAGCACCACCTTGCCCTTGCCCAGCTTCCCGCCGCGCTGCGACACCTCGACCTTGACCCGGGTGTCGAAGCGGTCGGACAGCCGGCTCGCCAGGTCGTTGAAGGCCGGGGAGTTCAGCTTGCCCGCCTTCGGCGCCTGGCGCTTGGGCTCCTCCGGTTCCTCCGAGCGCATCAGCACGACGATCTCCTCGACGTTGCGCACCGTGAGGCCCTCGGCGATGACCCGCGCGGCCAGCCGCTCCTGCTGCTCGGGCCCCGACAGGCCGAGCAGCGCCCGGGCGTGTCCGGCCATCAGCGTCCCGGCCACCAGCCGGGTCTGGACGGACGGCGGGAGCTTCATCAGCCGCAGGGTGTTGGAGACGTGCGTGCGGGAGCGGCCGATCCGGTCGGCCAGCTCCTCGTGGGTGCAGGCGAAGTCCCGCAGCAGCTGGTCGTAGGCGGCCGCCTCCTCCACCGGGTTCAGCTCGGCGCGGTGCAGGTTCTCCAGGAGCGCGTCCAGCAGCAGCTTGTCGTCCTCGGTGGCCCGGACGATCGCCGGGATCCGCTCCAGCCCGGCCTCCCGGGAGGCGCGCCAACGGCGCTCGCCCATGATCAGCTCGAAGCTGTCCGCACCGACCTGGCGGACCACGATCGGCTGGAGCAGCCCGACCTCCTTGATGGAGGTGACCAGCTCGGCCAGCTTGTCCTCGTCGAAGACCTCACGCGGCTGGCGCGGGTTCGGGGTGATCGCGTCCAGCGGCAGCTCGGCGAAGTACGCACCGGCCGGCTGCGCCTGCTCGGCCCGCTTCTCCGCGGCCGCCCGGGCCGCCACCGTGCCGCGGCCGCTCGGCAGCGGCGTCACCGAGGCCGGTGCGGGCGCGGCTGCCGCGGGCTTCGCCTCCGCCCCGCCGTCCACCGGCGCGGCGGGGCGGATCAACGCCTCCAGCCCTCGTCCCAGACCAACCCTGCGAGCACTCACTGATGACCCTCCGTCGTGCCGTGCTGTGCCACCGGGGCGCCGTGCCCCTGCTGGCCGTCCCGCTGCTGACCCACCAGCGAGCCGCCCTGGCCCACCGCACGCAGCGCGAGCTCGCGGGCGGCCTCCAGGTAGGAGAGCGCCCCGGTCGAGCCCGGGTCGTAGGTGAGCACCGTCTGCCCGTAGCTGGGCGCCTCCGAGATGCGCACCGAGCGCGGGATCGCCGTGCTCAGCACCTCTTGGTGGAAGTGGGTCCGGACCTCCTCGGCGACCTGGGCGGCCAGCCTGGTCCGGGCGTCGTACATGGTGAGCAGGATGGTCGACACGTGCAGTGCGGGATTGAGGTGCGCGCGCACCAGCTCGACGTTGCGCAGCAGCTGACCGAGGCCCTCCAGGGCGTAGTACTCGCACTGGATCGGGATCATCACCTCCTGGCCGGCGACCAGGGCGTTGACCGTCAGCAGACCCAGCGAGGGCGGACAGTCGATCAGGATGTAGTCGAGCGGCTGCTCGTAGGCGGCGATGGCCCGCTGGAGCCGGCTCTCCCGGGCCACCAGGGAGACCAGCTCGATCTCGGCGCCGGCCAGGTCGATGGTGGCGGGAACGCAGAACAGTCCCTCGACGTCGCGCACCGGCTGCACCACGTCGGCCAGCGGCTTGCCCTCCACCAGGACGTCGTAGATGGACGGCACCTCGGCGTGGTGGTCGATGCCGAGCGCCGTGGAGGCGTTGCCTTGCGGGTCGAGGTCGACGACCAGGACGCGCAGGCCGTGCATGGCGAGCGAGGCGGCCATGTTCACGGTGGTGGTGGTCTTGCCCACCCCACCCTTCTGGTTGGCGACCACGATCACCCGGGTGGCGGCGGGCCGGGGCAGTCCCTCGCCCGCTCGGCCGATCGCCTGAACCGCAGCCTGGGCAGCCCGTGCGATGGGCGTGTCATCGATCTGGTCGACGGTCTCCGAGTCCTGCATGGGGGTCAGTGTTTCACGTGAAACCGGAGCGGCAACAGTCGCCGCCCGGTCACGGCGGAGGATGCCCGAGAGCAAGGAGCGACGTTTCACGTGAAACACCATGCCCGCTATGCCGGAAATCTGACGTTGCGACACTCCGGAGTCCCGGGGGCACCACCCGGCCGAACGCCGGGGGGAACAGCGGCCCGTCCGCCACCTGAACGACGACGGGCGGACGATCCTCCCTCGCAGGAGGCCCGTCCGCCCGTGTTCGGTACGTCGTCGGCGTCACGCCGGATCAGCGGCTGCGGCGCCGCCCGCCCCGGCCGCGCTCGCCGTTCCGGACGCTCGCGGTGCGACCCGCCCGGGCCGCCTTGGCACGCCGGGTGGCCGCCTTCACCCCGCCGGGGCTCTCCCCCGCCTTCACCTGGATCACCCGGGTCGAGGTCTCCAGGGTGCCCTCGCCGACCGCGATGACGCTCCACTCGACCGCACCCAGCTTGGCCAGACCGGCCCGCGATTCGGCCAGCTCCTGCTCCGCGCTGTCGCCCTTGAGCGCCAGCATCTGTCCGTGCGGGCGCAGCAGCGGCATGCCCCAGCCGGCCAGCCGGTCCAGCGGCGCCACCGCCCGGGCGGTCACCACGTCCACCGCGAGCTTGCCGACCATCTCCTCCGCGCGACCGCGCAGCACCGTGACATTGTCCAGGCCCAGCTCCCGGACGACCTCCTCCAGGAAGGTGGTCCGGCGCAGCAGTGGCTCCAGCAGCGTCACCGAGACGTCCGGACGGGCCAGCGCCACCGGGATGCCCGGCAGGCCGGCCCCGGAGCCGACGTCGCACAGAGTGATGCCGGAGGGCAGCAGCTCGGCCAGCACCGCGCAGTTCAGCACGTGGCGGTCCCAGAGCCGGGGCACCTCGCGGGGCCCGATCAGCCCGCGCTGCACGCCCGCGGTGGCCAGCAGCTCGGTGTAGCGGACCGCGGCGTCGTAGCGCTCCCCGAAGACCTCCCGGGCGACGGCCGGTGCCTCGCCAGGATGCTCCAGCTCGGTGGCCCGCCCCTCAGCGGCCGGGTCCACGTCCGCCCCCGGCCGGCCGGCAGCCGCGTTCTCCGTGTCCATCTCGACCTCTCCGATCCCCGGATCCACCGACCCGCTCAACGCACTGTTTCACGTGAAACATCCCAGAAGGGACGACGACCCCGCCCGCACGAGGCGGACGGGGTCACGTCCGGTGAAGCTCTCCGGCCGCCACGGCGGCCGGTCGTCGACCTGTCGGCCTCAGACCGGCAGCACGACCACGAACCGCTGGGGCTCTTCGCCCTCGGACTCGCTGCGCAGGCCGGCCGCGGCGACCGCGTCGTGGACGACCTTGCGCTCGAAGGGAGTCATCGGCCGCAGCTTGACCTGCTCGCCACTGCTCTTGGCCTGCTCCGCGGCCTTGGCCCCGAGCACCGCCAGCTCCTCGCGCTTGCGGGCCCGGAAGCCGGCAATGTCCAGCATGAGGCGGCTGCGCTCGCCGGTCTCCCGGTGGACAGCCAACCGGGTCAGCTCCTGGAGGGCCTCCAGCACCTCGCCGTCCTGGCCGACCAGGCGCTGCAGCGCGCGGTCGTTGCCGTCACTGACGATGGAGACCAGGGCGCGGTCGCCCTCGACGTCCATGTCGATGTCACCGTCGAGGTCGGCGATGTCGAGCAGACCCTCCAGGTAGTCCGCCGCGATGTCGCCCTCCTGCTCCAGACGGGAGATGAGGCTCTCGTCGGAACTGGCGGCGGTCTCGGCCTCGACGGCGGAGGTGGTGCCTTCCGTCACTGATGGACTCCTTCGGAGATGGGCCCGTCTGCCGGGCCGGGAACGAAGCTCTTCGCGGCTGTCACAACAGGCTTGGGGCCGGTCAGGACTTCTTCTTCGGCCGCTGGCCGCCACCGCGCTTCGGCTGCTGCCGGGTGCCCTGCTTGGTACCGGCCGGCTTGGCCGTGCTCTGCTTGGCGGCCGCCGGCTCGCCACCGGCATCGGCCGGGGAGTCCGCCGGGGCGGTGTCGGCCGGAGCTGCGTCGGTGGGCTCCTCGGCCGGGGCGTCCTTGCCCGGCTCCACGGTCGGCTGTCCGACGCCGCCCTGCTGGCGCTGGGCCTTGCTCTGCCGACGGGGCTGCTGGCGGCGCGCCTGCACCGATTCCTCGACCACCGCGGCGGCGCTGGCCGCCTCGCTCACGGCCGCCTTGGACGGGGGCAGCATGCCCCAGAGCGCGCCCTTGATCTCCGTACCGTCCGGACGCAGTCGGCCGGCCTTCTTCAGACGCTCCTGGCGCTCCTGGAAGGCCATGCTGCCCGGGGTCGGGTTGTTGTGGATGACGATCAGCTGCTGGCCCATCGACCAGACGTTGGTGGTCAGCCAGTAGACCAGGACACCGACCGGGAAGTTGATGCCCATCACGGCGAACATGATCGGGAAGACGTACATCAGCATCTTCTGCTGCTGCATGAACGGCGTCTTCACCGTGAGGTCGACGTTCTTGGTCATCAGCTGGCGCTGGGTGACGAACTGCGACAGCGACATCAGGATGATCATCACGGCGGTGACGATCTTGACGCTGGTCTCGGGGCTGCCGACGAAGGTCGCGGAGAGCGGGGCACCGAAGATGTGCGCCTTGCCGGCGCTCACCAGCAGGTCACCGTGGATGACACCGATGTCCTGGCCCTTGGCGACCTTGGCGAGCACGCCGTAGAGGGCGGTGAAGAACGGCGCCTGCACGATGATGGGAAGGCAGCTGGAGAACGGGTTGGTACCCGCATCCTTGTACAGCTTCATCATCTCTTCGGACTGGCGCTGCCGGTCGTTCTTGTAGCGCTCCTGGATGGCCTTCATCTTCGGCTGGATCGCCTGCATGGCCCGGGTCGCCTTGATCTGCTTCACGAAGAGCGGGATCAGGCAGATCCGGATGACGACCACCATCGAGGCGATGGCGAGACCCCAGGCCCAGCCACCGTCCGGGTCAAAGATGTGGCTGTACAGCGAGTGGAACTGGACGATGATCCAGGACACCGCTGTGTACAGGGGATTCAGGAAGGAGAAGGTCACCGGTCAGGCTCCTTGGACAGGTGGATTGGCCGCACGGGACCAATGGTCGCCGGGCCCTCGGGGTCCGGACCGGCGGGGGTGGCGGTCACCGGGTCTCCGGTGGCGGACCGGCTCTTCAGCCAGTCCCGCAACCGCCGGTGCCACACCGGATGCTTGCGCGGCGGGACATGATCGACCCCGCCGGGCGTCCACGGATTGCAGCGCAGGATGCGCCACACGGTCAGCCCGCCGCCTTTCACCGCCCCGTGCACCTTCACGGCCTCGTAGCCGTAGTGCGAGCAGGAGGGGTAATAACGGCAGACCGGACCGAGCAGTGGGCTGATGGTCCACTGGTAGACCCTGATCAGACCCATCAGCAGGTACTTCATCGACCTGCTCCCGTCGGCGCCGTGGCGGCGGGCTCCGTCCTCAGCAACCGCTTGAGTGCCGCGTCCAGGTCACGTTCGAGGTCCTGGTACGAGGCGGTCGCGGCCTGGGGCAGCGCACGCACCACTATCAGGCTACCGGCGGGCAGCCTGGACAGACGATCACGAACGAGGTGACGCAACCGGCGCTTGACCAGATTGCGGACGACCGCCGGGCCAACGGCCTTGCTCACGACGAAACCCGCACGCGCCGAAGGAGTCCCCTCGGCGACGTGCGGGCGGGAGTCGCTGGTCCGGTCGGTCTGCCCCTGCGGGTCACCGTCTCTGCTGAGATGGACGACCAGAAGGGGCCGGCCGGCCCGACGACCGCGTTTCACCGCGGTCGCGAAGTCCTGGCGCCGCCGCAGCCGATTCTCGGAGGGCAGCACAACAGACTCTGGCGCGGATCAGGCGGACAGGCTGGTGCGGCCCTTGCCACGGCGGGCGGCCAGGATGGCACGGCCGGCGCGGGTACGCATACGCAGCCGGAAGCCGTGGGTCTTCGCGCGACGACGGTTGTTCGGCTGGAAGGTGCGCTTGCTCACTCGGGGGCTCCTGAGGTGAATCGTAGGATGACGGGAAATCGCTTGGCCGTCACCGTGCGTCCGCGTGATCTCCCCTGATTCGGAAATCCGGCCCATCGCCCCAGTTCGGCTGGGGTCTGAGGCAATCCACGGCGCCCGTGCTGCGCGCCTTATGGAGCGGGTGGACCCGCGGACATGCGGCAGCGGCCATCGACAACTCGACCTGGTTACGGTACGCGGGACGGGGCACGGGGGTCAAACCAGCCCGCGATCGCCCGTCTTACCCACAGCCTGTGGACAACGACTTGATCCCGCCCTGTTCGCTGACTACCGTTGCAGAACTTGTCTGGTTTGTTCTTGGAAAGCGTGCACCAGTGGCTGATGTCAACAGCGACCTCGTCCCGGTCTGGGCCAGGGTCGTCGAGCGGCTGGTCAACGACCCCGATGTCGGGGAGATGGACAAACAGTGGGTGCAGCGCACCCAGCCGATGTGGATGATGCACGACACCGCCCTGCTGGCGACCCCGAACGAGCGGGCCAAGCAGGTGCTGGAGGGCCGGCTGCTGCCGCAGCTGACCGAGGCCCTCAGCCGTGAGCTCAGCCGCCCGGTCCGGATCGCCGTGATGGTCGACGCCAACGCGGTGCCGACCACGCCCGCACCCGCCCCCCAGTCCCCCGCCGAGCCCTACCCGGGCCCGGCCGAGGAGGACGCCCCCGACTACGGCGGCCAGGACTACCCGCAGTCGTACGAACACGGCCAGCCGTACGAGCAGGGCCACCCCTACGAGCAGGGTCAGGGGCAGCCGTACGAGCAGGACTACGAGCGGCCCCGCTACGACACCGGCGGCTACGACCCGCGCCAGGCCCCGTACGGCGGCCCCGGCGGCGGCCAGGGCTGGCAGGGCTACCAGGAGCAGTCGCCCGCCTACCGCGACCCGGAGGAGCCCGCGCCCCGCCAGGCGCCGCGGCCCGTCCCCGGCCCGCCCGCGACCACCCAGGGCGACCTCTTCGGCGGCGCCTACGGCCCCGGCCCGAACGAGCAGCCGCGGGCCGGCGCCGGCCGCCGGGCCGGCGGTTCCCGCCCCACCGGCGGCCGTCCCGCGGAGAAGGCCTCCCCGGAGCGCTCCGCCGAGCGTCCCGGCGTCCCCGGGGTGCCCGCCCCGCCCGGCGCTCCCCCGGCCGGCGGCTCCCGCAAGGACGAGCCGGCCGCCCGGCTGAACCCCAAGTACCTGTTCGACACCTTCGTGATCGGCGCCAGCAACCGCTTCGCGCACGCGGCGGCGGTGGCGGTCGCCGAGGCCCCGGCCAAGGCGTACAACCCGCTCTTCATCTACGGCGAGTCCGGGCTGGGCAAGACCCACCTGCTGCACGCCATCGGGCACTACTCGCGCAGCCTCTTCCCGGGCACCCGGGTGCGCTACGTGTCCTCGGAGGAGTTCACCAACGAGTTCATCAACTCGATCCGGGACGGCAAGGCGGACACCTTCCGCCGCCGCTACCGGGACATGGACATCCTGCTCGTGGACGACATCCAGTTCCTCGCGAGCAAGGAGTCCACGCAGGAGGAGTTCTTCCACACCTTCAACACCCTGCACAACGCGAACAAGCAGATCGTCCTCTCCTCGGACCGGCCGCCCAAGCTGCTGACCACGCTGGAGGACCGGCTGCGCAACCGCTTCGAGTGGGGTCTGATCACCGACGTCACCCCGCCGGAGCTGGAGACCCGGATCGCGATCCTGCGCAAGAAGGCGATCCAGGAACAACTCAACGCTCCCGCCGACGTGTTGGAGTTCATCGCCTCCCGGATCACCCGCAACATCCGGGAGTTGGAGGGCGCCCTGATCCGGGTCACCGCCTTCGCCAACCTCAACCGGGCCCCGGTGGACCTGGAGTTGGCCGGGATCGTCCTCAAGGACCTGATCCCCGGCGGGGACGAGGACGCCGGCCCGGAGATCACCGCGCAGGTCATCATGCAGCAGACCGCCGCGTACTTCGGCCTGGGGGTGGACGACCTCTGCGGATCCTCGCGCAGCCGCGTGCTGGTGACGGCCCGGCAGATCGCGATGTACCTCTGCCGTGAGCTCACCGACCTCTCGCTGCCGAAGATCGGTGCGCAGTTCGGCGGCCGCGACCACACCACGGTGATGCACGCGGACCGCAAGATCCGCTCGCTGATGGCCGAGCGGCGCTCGATCTACAACCAGGTCACCGAACTCACCAACCGCATCAAGAGCTAGCCGACTCCGTGCCGGGTGTCGTGCCGGGTGCCACGCGGCGCTGCACGGCACGCGGCGCGGTACCGCACGAACACCCGGCACGGCACGACGCGGCACGGCCCCAGGGCGTCAGGAGCGAATCCTGACGCCCTTTCGCACGTCCACAGGTGTGCGGCGCGCGCCGGCTGGGCAGGGATGCCGTCGACGGACGTTCCGCCAGTCCACAGCCCGCGCCGAACAACTGACCGGTGATTCGAAAACCGAGGGCGCGCAAGGCCGTTGTCCACAGGACCGGCCCCTCCTCCACCGTCCACAGGGTGGGGAGTGCGGAGTTATCCAGAATTCGTCCACAGGCCCGTCACCGCTACGCTCTTCCGCGCAGGTCACGTGCCTGTGGACTTGTGCACAACGGTTATCCACAGGCTGTGGACAGTTGACGGGCCGCCACTGGGCCGTCCGGGTTATCCACCGGTTGTCCCCAGGGGAAGGGCGGTTATCCCCAGGTTGTCCACAGCGGCGTCCACAGTTCGACAACCGTGGGCTACCGTTCATACCCTGGTGTGAAAGGCGTCACGAAAAGTTGACCGGCGCCCGTGGATAACCGGGCCCGGATCTGGGGACAGCCCTGGGGATAACCTGTGGATACCCAGCGTGGCCTGTGGGTAACGCTCGGCTGTCCACAGCGAGGCCTGCCCGTCCACAGCCGCCGTCCACAACCGCTGTGGACAAAATTCGGGCTCTGACCTGGGGAAACGGGGTTATCCACGGTTTCCACAGGCCCTACTACTACCACTACACATTTAGACCCCGGACTTGCTTTCAAAGTGGGTGGGCCCCGAATCTGTGGACAACCGGTCTCCGACAACCGTTCGGGTTGCTTGCGCCCGTCTGCCCCGTCTGTCGGCGGAGTACGTCAGACTGTCCTTGCGACTGGAAGCGGAGTGACCGAGCTCGGCGGACAGCCGAACCGACGATCAAGATCAGACGAACCAGAGTGCGAGCGGGAGCGCTCGATCCAGGAGGCGGTTACCGGTGAAGTTCCGGGTGGAGCGTGACGTCCTCGCGGAGGCGGTGGCCTGGGCTGCCCGCAGCCTCCCGGCACGGCCGCCGGTGCCGGTGCTGGCCGGCCTGCTGCTGACCGCGCAGGAGGGCAGTCTGGCGCTGTCCGGCTTCGACTACGAGGTCTCGGCCCGGGTCGAGCTGGAGGCGGACGTCGAGGAGGCCGGAACCGTCCTGGTCTCCGGCCGGCTGCTGAACGACATCTCCCGCAACCTCCCCAACCGGCCGGTGGAGATCTCCACCGACGGCCAGCGCGTCAGCGTGGTCTGCGGCAGCTCCCGCTTCACCCTCCCCACCCTCCCGGTGGACGAGTACCCCACGCTCCCCCAGATGCCGACCGCCACCGGCACCGTCTCCGGCGACGTCTTCGCCTCGGCCGTCAGCCAGGCCGCGGTCGCCGCCGGCCGGGACGACACCCTCCCGGTGCTCACCGGTGTCCGGGTCGAGATCGAGGGCGACCGGATCACCCTGGCCGCCACCGACCGCTACCGCTTCGCCGTCCGCGAGCTGCTGTGGAAGCCCGAGCAGTCGGACATCTCCGCCGTCGCGCTGGTCCCCGCCAAGACCCTCCAGGACATCGCCAAGTCCCTGGGCAGCGGCGACAACGTCTCCATCGCGCTCTCCTCGGGCGGCGCGGGCGAGGGCCTGATCGGTTTCGAGGGCGCCGGCCGCCGGACCACCACCCGGCTGCTGGAGGGCGAGTTCCCCAAGTTCCGCAGCCTGTTCCCGACCGAGTTCAACGCGATCGCCGCGATCCAGACCCAGCCCTTCCTGGAGGCGCTCAAGCGCGTCTCGCTGGTCGCCGAGCGCAACACCCCGGTCCGCCTCAACTTCGAGGAGGGCGTCCTGACCCTGGAGGCCGGTTCGGGCGACGACGCCCAGGCCACCGAGCGGATCGAGGCCTCCCTGGAGGGCGACGCCATCTCGATCGCCTTCAACCCGGGCTACCTGGAGGAGGGCCTCAAGGCCATCGACTCCCCCTTCGCCCAGCTCAGCTTCACCACCCCGACCAAGCCCGCGCTGCTCAGCGGCAAGGTCTCGGTGGACGCCGAGGAGGACAAGGCCTACCAGTACCTGATCATGCCGGTCCGCCTCTCCGGCTGATCCCGCCGCGTCCTACCGTCCACAGGCTGTGCACACCCGCTGTGCACAGCCTGTGGACGTCTCCCCCGCCCGGCCCGACCGCAGACGGCCGGGTCCGCTCCAGCGCGTAGGCTCAAGGAGTGCGGCAACGGCGCCGCCGGCAGGCACGTCACCACAGGTAAGGACTTGGTCATGGAGCTCGGCCTCATCGGTCTCGGCAAGATGGGCGGCAACATGCGCGAGCGGATCCGCCGCGCCGGCCACACCGTCATCGGGTACGACCGCAACCCGGACATCTCCGACGTCGACAGCCTCCAGGAGCTCGTCACCAAGCTCCAGGGCCCGCGCGTCGTCTGGGTCATGGTCCCGGCCGGCGCCGCCACCCAGGCCACCGTCGACGAGCTCGCCGATCTGCTCTCCCCCGGCGACGTGGTGGTCGACGGCGGCAACTCCCGTTGGACCGACGACATCAAGCACGCCGAGGCGCTGGCCGCCAAGGGCATCGGCTTCGTGGACTGCGGCGTCTCCGGCGGCGTCTGGGGCCTGGAGAACGGCTACGCGCTGATGTACGGCGGCGACGCCGAGCACGTCGCCAAGGCCCAGCCGGTCTTCGACGCCCTCAAGCCCGAGGGCGAGTTCGGCTCGGTGCACGCGGGTGCCGTGGGCGCCGGCCACTTCGCCAAGATGGTCCACAACGGCATCGAGTACGCGATGATGCAGGCCTTCGCCGAGGGCTGGGAGCTGCTGGAGGCCGCCCCCGAGGTCACCGACGTGCGCGAGGTCTTCCGCAGCTGGCAGGAGGGCACCGTCATCCGCTCCTGGCTGCTGGACCTGTCCGTCCGCGCCCTGGACGAGGACGAGCACCTGGACAAGCTGCGCGGCTGGGCCGCCGACTCCGGCGAGGGCCGCTGGACCGTCGAGGCCGCGATCGACCACGCCGTGCCGCTGCCGGCCATCACCGCCTCGCTGTTCGCCCGCTTCGCCTCCCGCCAGGAGGACTCGCCGCAGATGAAGATGATCGCCGCGCTGCGCAACCAGTTCGGCGGCCACGCGGTCGAGTCCAAGTAACCAGCAGGTCCTCCACAAGAAGGCGGGCGCAGTCCACAGCCATGCACGTCGCGCATCTGTCGCTCGCCGACTTCCGGTCGTACGCCCGGGCCGAGGTTCCCCTCGACCCGGGCGTGACCGCCTTCGTCGGACCGAACGGCCAGGGCAAGACCAACCTGGTCGAGGCGATCGGCTACGTCGCCACCCTGGGCAGCCACCGGGTCGCCACCGACGCCCCGCTGATCCGGCTGGGCGCCGAGCGGGCGGTGGTCCGCACCTCGGTGGTGGACCGCGGCCGCTCCACCCTGATCGAGCTGGAGCTCACCCCGGGCAAGGCCAACCGGGCCCGGATCAACCGCTCCGACAACGTCCGCCCGCGCGACGTGCTGGGCCTGCTGCGCACCGTGCTGTTCGCCCCCGAGGACCTCAGCCTGGTCAAGGGGGACCCGGGTGAGCGGCGGCGCTTCCTGGACGAGCTGCTGACCGCCCGGGCACCCCGGCTGGCCGGGGTGCGGCAGGACTACGAGCGGGTGCTCAAGCAGCGCAACGCCCTGCTGAAGACCGCCGCGATGGCCCGCCGGGCCGGCGGCGGCAAGGGCGCCGACCTGTCCACCCTGGAGGTCTGGGACGGCCATCTCGCCCGCGCCGGCGCCGAGTTGACGGCCTTCCGGATCCAGCTGGTGGCCGCCCTGCAGCCGCTGGTGGCGGCCGCGTACGGGCAGCTCGCCCCGGGCGGCGGCGACACCGCCCTGGAGTACCGCAGCTCCTTCGAGGGCGAACTGCCGACCAGTCGCGAGCAGGCCGAGGAGCAGCTGCTGAACGCGCTGCAGGCGGCCCGCAAGCAGGAGGTCGATCGCGGCGTCACCCTGGTCGGCCCGCACCGCGACGAGCTGCTGCTCAGGCTCGGCCCGCTGCCCGCCAAGGGCTACGCCAGCCATGGCGAGTCCTGGTCGTTCGCGCTGGCGCTGCGGCTGGCCTCGTACGAGCTGCTGCGCGCCGACGGCGGCGAGCCGGTGCTGATCCTGGACGACGTGTTCGCCGAGCTGGACGCCGCCCGCCGGGACCGGCTGGCCGAGCTGGTGGCCGACGGGGAGCAGGTGCTGGTGACCGCGGCGGTCGCCGAGGACGTGCCGAAGGCGCTGGCCGGCGCCCGGTTCGCGGTCTCCGACGGCGCGGTGCGCCGGATCGACGCCTGACCGAACGCTCTTCCAGCGGCGGCTTCCGCCCGGGTACCCCCTTCACCGGCGCCGGCGGTGCCCCCGCTCGCCGGAGTCCCCTTTCACCGGTGCCGCCGCACCCGGACCACCACACCGCCGTCACGCACCGCGACCACTTCCGCGCACCGCCCACCCCCGCTCCGGTCCGAGGGGTCCGGCCGCTCCCGTAGGCTGGACGGCTCGGCGGGCGCGCGACCGCGACCGTTGTCCACAGGCTGGGGAAAGGAGATCGCCGTGAGCGAGCCGGCGGAGCACTCCCCCAGGTCCGGAGCACCCAGGTCCGGAGCTCCCGAGCCCGGAGCACCCCGGTCCGACGCCGCCGAGCCCGGCGCTCCCGCGCCGACCGGTGCCGACCTCGCCCGCTCCGCGCTGCGGGCGGCCCGTGCCCAGGCCCGCCAGCGCGGTGAGCAGGTCCGCGAGAAGCGCGAGGCGAAGCGGCACGGCCTGCGCAGTGGTGCCCGCTCGGACGGCCGCGACCCCGTCCCGCTGGGTGCGGCGCTCAACCGGCTGCTGACCGAGCGCGGCTGGGAGTCCTCGGCCGCCGTCGGCGGGGTGATGGGCCGCTGGCCGCAGATCGTCGGCCCGGACATCGCCGCGCACTGCCATCCCTCCTCCTACGACGAGGCCGCCGCGGTGCTCACCGTGCAGTGCGACTCCACCGCCTGGGCCACCCAACTGCGCTGGCTGGCACGGCAGTTGGTGGCCCGTCTGAACCACGAGCTGGGGCACGGGACGGTCCGGACCATCAAGGTGCTCGGCCCGGCGGCGCCCGCCCGCGGCTACGGCCGGCTGCGTGCGCCGGGGAGCAAGGGGCCGGGCGACACCTGGGGCTGACCGGGGGACCGGGCGGCCGCCGGGGGCACGGATCGGACGACGATCTTCCGGAACCCCTGACAGCCCTTCCAGGCGCCCTGGGCCCCCCGGTCGAGTATCGGGACATGTGCAGAGGGGATTCAGGGCGGCATATCTGCCCTCAAGGGCTGCCAAACGCCCATCTATGTCAGTCGTACCGGTAGACTGAGAGCCAAACACTGTTGCTAGTGGCAACCGAGTCGAAACGCTGTGGTCGCACGCCCGCCCGCACGGGGTGGGTGTGCGGCCCGTGCTGTGCCAGAGAGGGCGCTTCGTGGCCGATTCCGGCAACCCCAGCCAGACCCCAGACCAGTCCGACCAGGCTTCCTACACCGGTAGCAACATCCAGGTGCTGGAAGGCCTCGACGCCGTCCGCAAGCGCCCCGGCATGTACATCGGTTCGACGGGCGAGCGCGGCCTGCACCACCTGGTGCAGGAGGTCGTGGACAACTCCGTCGACGAGGCGATGGCCGGGTACGCCGACACCATCGACGTCACGATCATGGCCGACGGCGCCATCCGCTGCGTCGACAACGGCCGCGGCATCCCGGTGGACATCGTCCCCGGTCAGGACAAGCCCGCCGTCGAGGTCGTGCTCACCGTCCTGCACGCGGGCGGCAAGTTCGGCGGCGGCGGGTACGCCGTCTCCGGCGGTCTGCACGGCGTCGGCGTGTCCGTGGTGAACGCGCTGTCCACCCGGCTCTCGGTGGAGATCCACAAGGACGGCCACATCTGGACCCAGGACTACAAGATGGGTGCCCCGGCCGCCCCCCTCGCCAAGGGCGCGGAGACCGACCGCACCGGCACCACGGTGACCTTCTGGGCCGACCCCGACATCTTCGAGACCACCGTCTACTCCTTCGAGACGCTCTCCCGGCGCTTCCAGGAGATGGCCTTCCTCAACAAGGGCCTGTCGATCTCGCTGACCGACGAGCGCTCCGAGCACGCGGACGAGAACGGCAAGCCGCTCACCGTCACGTACAAGTACGACGGCGGCATCGCCGACTTCGTCGCCCACCTCAACTCCCGCAAGGGCGAGGTCGTCCACCCCTCGGTGATCGACTTCGAGGCGGAGGACAAGGACAAGGCGATCTCGGTGGAGATCGCGATGCAGTGGAACTCCTCCTACACCGAGGGGGTCTACAGCTTCGCCAACACCATCCACACCCACGGCGGCGGCACCCACGAGGAGGGCTTCCGCGCGGCGCTGACCGGCCTGGTCAACCGCTACGCGCGGGACAAGAAGCTGCTCCGGGAGAAGGACGACAACCTCTCCGGCGAGGACATCCGCGAGGGCCTGACCGCGATCATCTCGGTCAAGCTCGGCGAGCCGCAGTTCGAGGGCCAGACCAAGGACAAGCTCGGCAACACCGAGGCCAAGACCTTCGTCCAGAAGGTCGTCCACGAGCACCTCAACGACTGGCTGGACCGCAACCCCAACGAGGCCGCGGACATCATCCGCAAGTCCATCCAGGCCGCCACCGCGCGCGTCGCCGCCCGCAAGGCCCGCGACCTGACGCGCCGCAAGGGTCTGCTGGAGTCCGCCTCGCTGCCGGGCAAGCTCTCCGACTGCCAGTCGAAGGACCCGTCCGAGTGCGAGATCTTCATCGTCGAGGGTGACTCCGCCGGCGGCTCGGCCAAGCAGGGCCGCGACCCGCGCACCCAGGCCATCCTGCCGATCCGCGGCAAGATCCTGAACGTCGAGAAGGCCCGGATCGACAAGGTCCTCCAGAACACCGAGGTCCAGGCGCTGATCTCGGCGTTCGGCTGCGGCATCCAGGAGGACTACGACGAGTCCAAGCTGCGGTACCACAAGATCGTGCTGATGGCCGACGCCGACGTCGACGGACAGCACATCCGCACCCTGCTGCTGACCCTGCTGTTCCGCTTCATGCGGCCGCTGGTCGAGTCCGGGTACGTCTACCTCGCGATGCCCCCGCTGTACAAGATCAAGTGGGGCAAGGACGACTTCGAGTACGCCTACTCCGACCGCGAGCGCGACGCCGTGATCGCCTCCGGGGTGGCGGCCGGGCGCCGGCTGCCCAAGGACGACGCGATCCAGCGCTTCAAGGGTCTCGGCGAGATGAACGCCGAGGAGCTCCGGGTCACCACCATGGACGTCGAGCACCGGCTGCTGCTCCAGGTCACCCTGGAGGACGCCGCCCGCGCCGACGAGCTGTTCTCCGTGCTGATGGGCGAGGACGTCGAGGCCCGCCGCTCCTTCATCCAGCGCAACGCCAAGGACGTCCGCTTCCTGGACGTGTGACGCCTGCACCGCAGGCCCCGCACGTTCCAGTCCGCGTGAAAGGAAACTGACCACCAGTGGTCGACGACAACCGTCCCGAAGGCGAACAGCCCGAGACTCCCGAAGCCGCCGAGGCCACCGCCCAGGTGACGATGCGGATCGAGCCGGTCGAGCTCGAGACCGAGATGCAGCGCTCGTACCTCGACTACGCGATGAGCGTGATCGTCAGTCGTGCGCTGCCCGAGGTCCGCGACGGCCTCAAGCCGGTGCACCGCCGCGTGCTCTACGCGATGTACGACGGCGGCTACCGCCCCGAGAAGGGCTACTACAAGTGCGCCCGCGTCGTCGGCGACGTCATGGGCAACTACCACCCGCACGGTGACACCTCGATCTACGACACCGTGGTCCGCCTGGCCCAGCCGTGGTCGATGCGGATGCCGCTGGTGGACGGCAACGGCAACTTCGGCTCCCCGGGCAACGACCCGGCGGCGGCCATGCGCTACACCGAGTGCAAGATGATGCCGCTCGCCATGGAGATGATGCGCGACATCGACGAGGAGACCGTCGACTTCGCGGCCAACTACGACGGCCGCTCGCAGGAGCCCACCGTCCTGCCGGCGCGCATCCCCAACCTGCTGGTCAACGGTGCCACCGGCATCGCGGTCGGCATGGCCACCAACATCCCGCCGCACAACCTCCGCGAGGTCGCCTCCGGCGCGCTCTGGTACCTGGAGAACCCGGAGGCCTCCGCCGAGGAGCTGCTGGACGCCCTGGTCGAGCGGATCAAGGGCCCGGACTTCCCCACCGGCGCGCTGATCGTCGGCCGCCGCGGCATCGACGACTACTACCGCACCGGCCGCGGCTCGGTCACCATGCGCGCCGTGGTCGAGGTCGAGGAGATCCAGGGCCGCCAGTGCCTGGTGATCACCGAGCTGCCGTTCCAGGTCAACCCGGACAACCTCGCGCTGAAGATCGCCGACCTGGTGAAGGACGGCAAGATCGCCGGCATCGCCGACGTCCGCGACGAGTCCTCCTCGCGCACCGGCCAGCGCCTGGTCGTCGTGCTCAAGCGCGACGCCGTCGCCAAGGTGGTGCTGAACAACCTCTACAAGCACACCGAGCTGCAGACCAACTTCGGCGCCAACATGCTGGCCCTGGTCGACGGCGTGCCGCGCACGTTGTCGCTGGACGCCTTCATCCGGCACTGGGTCAACCACCAGGTCGAGGTCATCGTCCGGCGCACCACCTTCCGGCTGCGCAAGGCCGAGGAGCGCGCCCACATCCTGCGCGCGCTGCTCAAGGCCCTGGACCTGATCGACGAGGTCATCGCGCTGATCCGGGCCTCGGCCAGCGCCGACGCCGCCCGCACCGGTCTGATGGGCCTGCTCGACATCGACGAGCTCCAGGCCAACGCCATCCTGGAGATGCAGCTGCGCCGGCTGGCCGCCCTGGAGCGCCAGCGGATCATGGACGAGCACGACGAGCTCCAGCGCAAGATCGACGAGTACAACGCGATCCTGGCCTCGCCGACCCGTCAGCGGGAGATCATCTCCGAGGAGCTCACCGCGATCGTCGAGAAGTACGGCGACGAGCGGCGCTCCACCCTCATCCCCTCCGACGGCGACCTCTCCATCGAGGACCTCATCGCCGAGGAGGACATCGTCGTCACCATCACCCGTGGCGGCTACGTCAAGCGGACCCGCTCCGACCTCTACCGCTCGCAGAAGCGCGGCGGCAAGGGCGTGCGCGGTGCCCAGCTGAAGCAGGACGACATCGTCGACCACTTCTTCGTGACGACGACCCACAACTGGATCCTGTTCTTCACCAACAAGGGCCGGGTCTACCGGGCCAAGGGCTACGAGCTGCCGGACGCCGGGCGCGACGCCCGCGGCCAGCACGTGGCCAACCTGCTGGCCTTCCAGCCGGACGAGCACATCGCCCAGGTGATGGCCGTCCGCACCTACGAGGACAAGCCGTACCTGGTCCTCGCCACCCGGGCCGGCCTGGTGAAGAAGTCCGCGCTCAAGGACTACGACTCGCCGCGCTCCGGCGGCCTGATCGCGATCAACCTGCGCCAGGACGAGGAGGGCCAGGACGACGAGCTGATCGGCGCCGAGCTGGTCTCCGCCGAGGACGACCTGCTGCTGGTCTCCAAGAAGGCCCAGTCGATCCGCTTCACCGCGACCGACGACGCCCTGCGCCCCACCGGCCGCGCCACCTCCGGCGTCAAGGGCATGGCGTTCCGGGAGGACGACGAACTGCTGTCGATGAACGTCGTCCGTCCGGGTACCTATGTCTTCACCGCCACTGACGGCGGGTACGCCAAGCGCACCGGTGTGGACGAGTACCGTGTCCAGGGGCGCGGCGGCTACGGCACCAAGGCGGCGAAGATCGTCGAGGGCCGGGGCTCGCTGGTCGGCGCGCTCGTGGTCGACGAATCCGACGAGATCATGGCGATCACCCTCTCGGGTGGGGTGATCCGCACGAGGGTTTCCGAGGTTCGTGAAACCGGACGTGACACCATGGGCGTCCAACTGATCAACCTCGGAAAGCGCGACGCGGTCGTGGGCATGGCCCGCAACGCGGAGGCCGAGGACGAGGAGACGGTGGAGGACGAGGTGGCGGGTACTGAGTCCACCGAGTCCACCGAGACGGCCGAGGGCGCGGTGACGGCGGTCGACGGAGACGTCGAGGCCTGAACCGAACCGCAGACCGGTGCAGCCGCGTCCCATCAACGGGCGCGGCGGCATCGGCCGCCGACCAGTTCCGGGCAATCCCGCCGGGCGCTGGATGACGATTGACGAAGCAGGGCGGCACCGCCGTCCTGGTGGGAAGTGCGGGAGGACCAGGTGAGTGGAGCCACGGGTGCTGCGGGAGGAACCTCCGGCGGCCGTCCGGGCGCGCAGGGCGGGGGTTCGTACGGCGTTCCGCAGCCGCCGACCGATCACTCGGCCGCGTCCACCTCGCTGATGCCGCCGGCCGGTGGAGCGGGCCAGAGCGGTGCGACCTACGGCGGGCAGCAGGCCGCGTCGGCGAGCGGCGGCCAGGCCGCCGGATCGGGCGGCTTCTCGCAGCCGACCACCTACGCCAAGGGGCAGCCGACCCCGGCCCGGGGCACCCGGGTCCCGGGGCACACCCCGCCCGGTGGCACCCCCACCGGCGGAGCGGCGCGCCGCCCCGGCGCGGCCCCCGCCCCGGCCCCCGCGGCCGGCGGCTCCGCGCTCGGCCGGACGCGCAAGGCCCGGCTGCGGGTGACCAAGGTCGACCCGTGGTCCGTGATGAAGGTCAGCTTCCTGCTGTCGCTGGCCGTCGGCATCATCATCATCGTGGCCGCGGCCGTGCTGTGGATGACGCTGGACTCGCTCGGCGTCTTCGACTCGCTGACCAAGACCCTCAAGGACGTCACCGGCTCGGACAGCAGCGGCGGCCTCAACCTGATGGACTACGTCGGCTTCGGCAAGGTGATGACCTTCACCACGCTGATCGCCGTGGTCGACGTCGTCCTGCTGACCGCCCTGTCCACGCTCTCCGCGTTCATCTACAACGCGGCGGCCGGCTTCACCGGCGGCGTGGAGCTCACCCTGGCCGAGGAGGACTGATTCCGGCCGGATCCTGACGCACGCTCAGTTCCCCGTCCGGGGACGGAATGTACGGGCCCCACCGGCTGTTGCAGCCGGTGGGGCCCGTCGGCATTTCGGGTGACAGCCGGCCGCCCGCGGCGTGCCGCCCGGAAAGCGGGCGACCGCCGTGGGATTAGCTGGGTGCCACCCGTCCCGAATCCCGGGAGTGCCGCAGGCCGCCCCCGATCCGCCCGACCGGGTCGGCTGAGGTTCCGCAGGACGACTGGACGGAGGCGCGCGGTGGCGAAGCTCGCAGGTCAACTGGTGGAGGCCCTGGAAGGGCTGTTGGGGGTCCCGGTACCGCTGCGGGTCCAGGCCTGGGACGGCAGCGTCGCCGGGCCTCCGGGCGCGCCCACCGTGGTCCTGCGCAACCGTCGGGCGCTGCGCCGGCTGATCTGGCGGCCGGACGAACTGGGCCTGGCCCGGGCCTACGTCGCCGGGGACCTCGATCTCGCCCCCGGCACCGACCTGTACGAGACGCTCTCCGCCGTCGCCCGCTTCGCCGAGCGGCCGGAGATCCGCACCCTGACCTTCGGCCCGCGGGACGTGGTCGGTGCCAGGGGCCGCCGGGTGCTCGCCGCCGCGCTGCGGGCCGGGGCGGTCGGCCTGGAACCCGAGCCGCCCCGCGAGGAGGTCCGCAGGGCCGCGGGGCGCCTGCACAGCCGCAGCCGGGACCGCGCGGCCATCAGCCACCACTACGACGTCGGGAACGACTTCTACCGGATCGTGCTGGGCTCCTCGATGGTCTACTCGTGCGCCTACTGGACGCCGGAGGCGAAGAGCCTGGAGGCCGCCCAGGAGGCCAAGCTCGACCTGATCTGCCGCAAGCTCGGCCTGCGCCCCGGGATGCGCCTGCTGGACGTCGGCTGCGGCTGGGGCTCACTGCTGCTGCACGCGGCGAAGCACTACGGGGTCACCGCGGTCGGCGTCTCCATCTCCCGGGAGCAGGTCGCGCTGGCCCGGGCCCGGGTCGAGGAGGCCGGCCTGTCCGACCGGGTCGAGGTCCGGCTGCAGGACTACCGGGAGATCGCCGACGGGCCCTTCGACGCGATCTCCAGCGTCGGGATGGCCGAGCACGTCGGCGCCGAGCAGTACCGGGTCTACGCCGAGGGCCTGTACCGGCTGCTGGTGCCCGGCGGCCGGCTGCTCAACCACCAGATCGCCCGCCGCCCCGACCTTCCCGGTGAACAGCACCGCACCAGCCCCTTCATCGACCGCTTCGTCTTCCCGGACGGCGAGCTCTCCCCCGTCGGTTCCACCGTGGCGCGGCTGGAGGAGGCCGGCTTCGAGGTCCGGGACGTCGAGTCGCTGCGCGAGCACTACGGGCTGACCCTGCGCGAGTGGGTGGCCAACCTGGAGGCGCACTGGACGGAGGCGGTCCGGCTGGTCGGCCGCGGCCGGGCCCGGGTCTGGCGGCTGTACATGGCGGCCTCCGCGCTCGCCTTCGAGCAGAACCGGATCGGGATCAACCAGGTCCTCGCCGTCCGCAGTACCGAGGAGGGCTCGGCGGGCCTGCCGCCGACCCGCGAGGAGTGGCTGCTGCGGCCCTCCGCCGGTGCGCCGGGGCTGGTCGCGGGGGGTGCCGCCGCGGCCCCGGCCGAGCCGGATTTGGGAGATCGGCCGTCGGTCCGCTAATCTTTCAGTGCGGCAAGGGCCTATAGCTCAGACGGTTAGAGCGCTTCCCTGATAAGGAAGAGGCCACAGGTTCAAGTCCTGTTAGGCCCACAACCGCGAAGGGCCCGGAGTGATCCACTCCGGGCCCTTCGACTCTTTCGAGATCGGACGGGGCCGTGGAGCGGCCGGGATCCGGTACGATCTCTGTTCGGTGAGGGCCTATAGCTCAGACGGTTAGAGCGCTTCCCTGATAAGGAAGAGGCCACAGGTTCAAGTCCTGTTAGGCCCACCTCCCCGAAGGGCCCGGAGTGATCCACTCCGGGCCCTTCGGCGTTTCCCGCGGCCTTTCCCGCCGCCCTTCCCGCCGCTTTTCCCGCCGCCGGACCGGGAACCGTGCGCCCGTCCCGACGGTTCCCCGGGGAAACACGGTGGAGGGTTGGTGACGGCATGGCGGTGTTGTGGGCGATGAGCATCCCCGGACTGGTCTGCGCCCTGGCGGTGCTGGCGGTGCTCGACCAGCTGGCACTGAGGGCGGGCCGCGCCCGCTGGGTGCCCTGGCGGGGGACCGGTCGGGAGGGGCAGATCTCGGCAACCGGGTTCGAGCAGCTGCACGCGCAGTTCGCCGCGGGCAAGCAGCACGAGCTGGACGAACGCGGCAGCACGCTGATGCTGCGGGACGAGGAGGGCGAGGGGGCGCCGCCGCGGACCAGGGTGGACCTGGCGGGCGGCACGGCCGTGGTGGTGGTGCCGGACCGCCCGGCGAACGGCCCCGCGTCCGGGGCGGTGCGGGGCCCGGGGGGCGGGGCCTGACCCGTGGGTGCGGTGGACGGTCCGGGGGCGGTCGGACCGCCCGCCAGGAGGTGCGGCGTCAATCCCGGGACCGGACCGCCGGGTTGGCCGTACCGGTGGCTGGTCACGATTGGGACACCGGTGTGTATCATCGGCCGCAAGGGCAGTCTGGCACTCGGCAGCCCGTTCGCGCTCGAAACACAACTGGACTCGTCGGCCCGGTCAGTCAGGCCGGATCCGGCTCTTGAGTCCGTCAACGCAAGAAGGACGAGGTCCCGCGGTGAAGAAGCTTCTCCTGGTCGCCCTGGTCGCCCTCGGCGGCTTCTTTGTCTACCGTCAGGTCCAGGCGGACCGCGCCGAGCAGGACCTGTGGACCGAGGCCACCGACCCGGTTCCGGCCGGTCGCTGAGCCCCCGGCGATCTGACGATCGACGAACTCCGGAGGCGCCCGTCGGTGCCTCCCGGGCCGGCCGGCCCGGTCGACGAACCGGACCGGCCGACCCCATGGAACAGCACCGTTCCAAGGGGACGGCGCTGGGAATCGCGCCGGAAACCGGTACGCTAGTGCCCGTTGGCACGCGCGCGGTGCCGTCGAGGGGCATTAGCTCAGTTGGTAGAGCGCTGCCTTTGCAAGGCAGATGTCAGGAGTTCGAGTCTCCTATGCTCCACAATCCACGGCAG
>NZ_JBSHBN010000150.1:0-23423 GCF_053612025.1 Kitasatospora sp. NPDC054768 | reverse complement strand
CGTACCGGGTGGAGCGGTGGCGGGTCGTCAGGTCCCGGCCCGCATCCGCGCGGCGCGGTGCGCCGCACTGGGCTTCTGCAACTGGAAGTAGGCCCCGGCCAGGACGCGCTGCTTCAGCCGGGGGCTCAGGTCGAGCACCTGGTAGAGCGAACGCCGCAGCGTGCCGCCCAGCGGTCCGTGCAGCGCGAACAGCTTCTCCTGGCGCAGCTGAAGCCCCCGGGAGCGGCTCACCGGTTCCTCGCGCGAGCGCTGGAACTGTGCGGTGGCCCGGGTGACCGCCGCCCCGCCGCCGGCGGCGAACGCCCGCTCCAGCAGCGGGGCCAGGGTGACGGCGTCGATGATGGCGTGGTTGACGCCCTGCCCGAGGATCGGCGTCAGGGTGTGCGCGGCGTCCCCGACCAGCACCAGCCCGGGCATCGACCAGTTCGGCACCACGCTGGTGAAGATGTCCAGCATGGAGGTGTCCGACCAGCTGGTGATCTCCTGGCGCACGGCACCGGACAGCTCCGGGGCCAGCTGGTCCAGCCGTTCGTACAGGGCGTTCAGGCCCTCGGCGCGCAGTTCCTTCAGGCCGCCCTTGGGGATGTTGAAGCCCACCCGGACGCTGTCGGGGTGGGTGGGGATGAAGAGGCCGTGCTGGTCGCCCCGGATGCGGATGCGGTAGGTGCGGTCGTCCCACTCGGCGGGGAACGGCAGCTTCAGCCAGACCACGTCGCGGTCCAGCGGCACCTTCCGGTACGGCAGCCCGGCCATCTCGCGGACCTTGCTGAACCGCCCGTCGGCGCCGACGGTCAGAGCCGCCCGGACGGTGATCTCGCCGTCCGGGGTGCGGGCCCGCACCCCGGTGACGGTGCCGTGCCCGTCCTGCTCCAGCGCGACGGCGGTGGCGCGGCGCAGCAGCGTGAAGCCGGGCAGGCCCTCGCCCACCTCCGCCAGCGCGGACAGCAGCGCGGGCTGCGGCAGTTCCACGGGGTAGGGGTGGGGGTAGGGGAAGTCGTCGAAGTCGGCTCGCATGACGGTCCGCCCGCCGTCCACGATCTCCATGTGGTGCATCTGCTGGTAGGCCCCGTCGAGGGCGTCGAGCAGCCCCAGCCGCTCCAGCAGCCACACCGAGTCGGGCGACACGGACTCGCCCCGGAAGGAGCGGTTGAAGTGGCCGCTCTGTTCGAGCACCACCACGGAGACCGAGCGCTTGGCGAGCTCCACCGCGAGGGTGAGGCCGGCCGGTCCACCGCCCACCACGCACACCTGGGCGGTCAGCTCTGCTGTCATCGTCATCCTGCCTCTCCGGGGGTCACGGGTCGATCGATGGTCCAGCGGTGGGCTAAAGGCGCTCTTGCAGGGCCTGCTCCTCCACCCGGGCCTTCAAGGCGTCCGTCAGGGTGACGAAACCCCGGGCGCTCTGACGCACGATCGAGCCGGTCAGCGGGACCAGCAGCCCGCTGAACCGCTCGCTCTGCACGACGTGGGTGCCGCCGTCCCGGGCGGTCAGCTCGAAGGCGTGCACCCCGTCGAAGATCCCCGGGACCCCGAGTCGGCCGCGCCACCGCAGCAGCCGTCCCGGCTCCGCGGCCAGCACGGTCGGCGTGAAGTCCATCTCGCGGCCGCCGGGCAGCCGGAAACGGAGCGCCAGCCGGGCCCCGGGCTCGGCCTTTCCCGCGGCGCGGACCAGGAACGGGTTCCACTCCTGGAACCGGGCGAAGTCGGTGAGCACGGCCCACACCTCGCCGGGAGTGGCGGCGATGTGGACCTCGGACGAGATGCGGCGCATGACAGGCGCGCTCCTTCGGTGCGGCGGCGTCGGACACTGATCCGGGCAGGGTGCCCCACCCGTACCGTGCCGCCCCGGGCTTCAGTCCCGCTTAACGCGCCCGATGGCGGGCCGCACCCGCCGTCGCGCCCCGCCCGGCCGGCGACGTCCACCGGCGCAGCGCAGCCCGTCCTTTAGGGCCCGCGCCAAAGCTGACGGACCGTCGGCCGGCGTCGCCCCCCACCGGCCGCACCCGCCGCTCCGCCCGCCCGGCCCGGCACCCCCGACCGGGGCCGGGCAGGCGGAGCGCCAGGCAGGACCGGCGGGCACCCGGGCGGCGGCGCGGGGCTCGGCCGCCGGGCGCCGCCCGGCCGAGAGGAGACCCAGCACCATGACGCGCTACCTCACCCGCACCCCGCCACCCCCGGGACGACTGCGGGTGTTCTGCTTCCCGTACGCGGGCGGCGGGTCCTCGGCCTACGCGGGCTGGCAGCGCCGGATCACCGCGGACGCGGAGCTGCTCCCGGTCCAACTGCCCGGCCGGGAGGGACGGATGGCGGAGCCGCGGTTCACCGACCTGCACGCCCTGGTCGCCGACCTCGACGCGGAGCTCGGGCCGGAACTCGACCACCCGCACGTGCTCTACGGGCACAGCATGGGCGCCCTGATCGCCTTCGCGCTCGCCCAGCACCGCCACGCCCGCGGCGCCCGGCTGCCAGCGGCCCTGGTGCTCGGCGGCCACCGGGCGCCGCACCTGCCGGCGCCGCTGCCCGACGAGCCCGGCATCCCCGACGCCGACCTGGTGCGGACCCTGGACGCCTACGGCGGACTGCCCCGGATCCTGCTGGACCACCCGGAGTGGCTCGCCGCCCTGCTGCCGATCGTCCGCGACGACCTGCGGCTGTGCGCCGCCGCCGGCACCGTCGCCCGCACGCCGCTGCCGGTGGCGCTGCACGCCTTCGGCGGGGCCGAGGACCGGCTGGTCACGGTGCCCGAGGTCCGGGAGTGGGCGCGCTACTCCACCCGGAAGAGCGAGATCGCCGTGGTGCCCGGCGGCCACTTCTTCCCCCGGGAGGCGCCCGGGTTCCCGGAGCTCCTCTCCGCCGTGCTGCGCCGCTACGAGGCGGCCCCCGGCGCGATTCCCGGCACGGCCCCCGGGCCGGCCGGGGCCGGGCAGGGCTGACCGGAGCCGGGACGGCGCGCTTTTAGCGGTGCCAAAGCCCCCTCTCGGACGATGCGGAACGAGGCCGGGGCCGCGGCACCGCCGGATGCCCGACCACCCGTCACCGTCACCGACCAGGGGGAGCATTGACCACGCGCACGTTCGAGACCGTACCCGTACCCGGGGTCGCCACCGCCGCCGGTTCGGAGCACGCCGCCCGGATCGCCAACGCGGCCGAGGAGTTCCTCGGCGCCGCTGCCGCCGCCCGCCCGGACGCACCCGCCGTACGGGACCGCTACGGCGCCTGGACGTACGCCGAGCTGGACGCCGCCGCCGACTCCTTCGCCCGGATCCTGGCCGGCCACGGCATCCGGCCGGGCGACCGGGTGCTGGCCCGGGTGGGCAGCGGCCGCGAGTTCACCGCCCTGCTCTTCGGGGCCTGGCGGCGCGGCGCCGTGCTGGTTCCCGTCAACCCGGCGATGCGGGCCTTCCACCTGGGGCCGGTGCTGGCCGACTCGGCGCCGTCGCTGATCGTGGCGGAGGCGGCGGAGCGGGAGCAGGCCGACGGGCTGCGCTGGCCCGCCGGGGTGCCCGTCGCCGTGGTCTCCGAGCTGGACCTCTCCGGGCCCGCCGACCCGGCCGGCCGCGGAGAGGCGCAGGTGCCCGCCGACCGGCTGGCGCTGCTGATCTACACCTCCGGCAGCACCGCCGCGCCCAAGGCCGTGGCCTGCCCGCACGCCCAGGTGGTGTTCGCCGCGCGGGCGATCGCGCGGCGGCTGAACTACCGCCCGGACGACGTCGTGCTGACCGCCGTGCCGCTCTCCTTCGACTACGGCCTCTACCAGGTGCTGCTCTCGGCGCTGGCCGGGGCCGAACTGCTGCTGTCCGGCCCGGAGGGCCACGCCCGGCTGCTCGGGTTCGCCCGCGACCACGGCGCCACCGTGGTGCCGCTGGTGCCCTCGCTCGGCGAACTGCTGGTGCGCCTGGCCTCCCGGGACCCGCGGCCCACCGGGGTCCGGCTGTTCACCAACACCGGTGCCGCGCTCAACCCGCCGCTGATCGCCTCGCTGCGGGAGGCCTTCCCCGGCGCGGCGGTGGCCCCGATGTACGGCACCACCGAGTGCAAGCGGATCACCGTCCTGGAGCCCGACGGCGACCTGGCCCGGCCCGGATCGGTGGGGCGCGCGCTGCCCGGCACCGAGGTGCTGACGCTGGACGACGACGGCCGGCCGCTGCCGCCGCACGAGGTCGGCGAGATCGCCGTCCGCGGCCCGCACGTGATGGCCGGCTACTGGCAGGCACCGGAGCCCACCGCGCAGCGGTTCCGGGTGAGCCCGGAGGACGGCCGGGTCACGCTCCGCACCGGCGACTACGGCTGGCTGGACGAGGACGGCCACCTGTACTTCCAGGGCCGGCGCGACGACCTGTTCAAGCGGCGCGGCTCGCGGATGAGCACGGTGGAGATCGAGGCCGCCGTCCTGGACATCGACGGGGTCCGCGAGGCGGCCCTGCTCGCCCCGGAGGAGGACCGGGACATGGTGCTGTTCGTGGTCGGCGAGGTCACCGCCGAGCAGGTGCTGGGCAGGCTGGCCGACCGGCTGGAGGCGGCCAAGGTCCCGGACCTCTGCCGGGTGCTGCCCGCGCTGCCGCTCACCGCCAACGGCAAGACGGACGGCAAGGCGCTGCGCGCCCTGCTGGCGGGGGAGCCGGCCTGACCGTCCGGCCGGAGTGCGGCGCGCATCGGTGACGTGCAGTCAGCGGACGGGCACGCCCCGCTCAAGCGAGAGCCAAGGGCCTTCGCCGAGGGTGGGGCGGCCGTGTCCGCCTCTGCGCCCGCGCGGCCGCACCACGGCCGCGCGACGGAAGGAATACCGATGTTCACCGCTCTGGGCTCCGCTCTGCACGGGCGACGGAGAGCCTCCCTGCTGTTGACCCTGCTGATCACCGTGCTGGCCGCGGTCTTCGGCGGCTCCGTCGGGGACAGGCTCACCAACGGGCTGTCCGACTACGACGACCCGGGCGGCGGCAACGTCGTCGCCCGGGAGACGATCACCCGCGCCACCGGCATCGACTCCCAGCAGGGCTACCTGCTGCTGGTCCGCACCGACGAGCAGCTGCGCGGTGCCGGCGCGCCCCCGGCCGCCGTGACCGCGGCCGTCCGGCTGCTGAAGGACCGGCCCGAGGTCGAGCAGGTCGTCGACTACTCGGCCGACCCCGCGCTGATCTCCCGGGACGGGCACAGCACGGTGGTCGTCGGCGCCGTGCGCCCGATGGCCGAACCGGAGACCAAGGCCGCCGAGCAGGAGCTCCAGCGGGCCGTCAAGGACGACCCGGCGCTGAACGGCCGGGCCTGGCTCGGCGGCGCCACGCCCGGCCACGTCCAGGTGGCCCAGGTCTCCGACACCGACCTGGCCGAGGCCGAGGGCCTGGCCACGCCGGTCATCCTGATCGCGCTGTTCCTGGTCTTCCGCGGCCTGGTGGCCGCCCTCGTCCCCCTGCTGGGCGCCGTCGTCTCGCTGCTGCTCACCATGGCCGGCCTGCGGATCGCGACCACCGCGATGGACGTCTCCACCGGGGCGATGAGCCTGGCCTTCGCCCTGGGGCTGGGGCTGTCCATCGACTTCGGCCTGCTGATCGTCACCCGCTACCGGGAGGAGCTGGCCGAGCACGGCCCCGGCGCCGAGGCGCTGCGGCGGACGGTCGCCACCGCCGGGCGCACCGTGCTGTTCAGCGCGCTCACGGTGGCGGCCGCGCTGCTCGCGATCATGGTGTTCCCGCACCCGTACCTGCGGTCCATGGGCCTGGCCGGCGTCATCACCGTCGTCTCGGCGGCCCTGTTCGCCCTGCTCGGACTGCCCGCGCTGCTCGCCGTGCTGGGTCACCGGATCAACGCGCTGGCGCCGCGCCGCTGGCAGCGGTCCGCGGCGGCCGGGCAGGCCACCGCCGGGCGCTGGCACCGGCTGGCCTCGGCGGTGATGCGCAGGCCCGCGGTCTTCACGCTGGTCGCCACCGCCGTCCTGCTGCTCGTCGCCTCCCCGCTCACCGGGGTGCGGTTCACCGGCGTCGACCCGACCTCGCTCCCCAAGGACATCAGCGCCGGGCAGGTCGCCGCGCGGCTCGGCGGCGACTTCGACGAAATCGCCACCAGCCCGTTCCAGATCGTCCTCGACACCGCCGACGACACCGGGCTCCAGGAGTACGCCCGGCGGGTCGCCGCGGTGCCCGGGGTGGAGTCGGTGGGCGAGCCGCAGCGGCTGGACGCCGGGCACTGGGAGATCGACGCCGTCCTCGCCGGCAACCCGCTGGACGGTCCGGCGCTGCGGGCCGGCGAGCAGGTCCAGGACGTGGCGGCGCCCGTCACCGCCCGCTTCACCGGGACGACGGCGGACTTCCTCGCCCAGCGGGGCAGCATCGCCGACCGCCTGCCCCTGGCGTTCGGCGTGCTGGCCGGCGTGACGGTGCTGCTGCTGTTCGCCTTCTCCGGATCGGTGCTGCTGCCGCTGCTGGCCCTGGTGATGAACCTGCTCTCCACCGGCGCCGCGTTCGGCTTCCTGGTGTGGGTCTTCCAGGACGGCAACCTCGGCTTCGCCGCCCACAGCGGGCTGGAGACCACCACGCCCGTGCTGGTCTTCGCGCTCGCCTTCGGCCTCTCCACCGACTACAACGTCTTCCTGCTGGGGCGGATCAAGGAGGCCCGGGCCGCGGGCCGCGGCGACCGGGAGGCGGTCGCCGACGGCCTGGCGCAGATCGGCTCCACCGTCACCAGCGCCGCCGCGCTGTTCTGCGTCGCGGTGGGCGCGCTGGCCATGTCCCGGCTGGTGTTCGTCCAGGAGCTGGGCCTCGGCGCCGCGTTCTCCGTCCTGCTGGACGCCACGGTGGTGCGGGCGCTGCTGGTGCCCGCGCTGATGGCGCTGCTCGGCTCCGCCACCTGGTGGGCCCCCGGTCCGCTGCGCAGGCTGCACGCGGCGCTGCGGCTGGACCGCATGGAGGGCCCGGCCGCCCCGGAGCCGGCCGCCGCGCCGGCCGCCGAGAGGGTGCGCCGGCCGGTCGCCTGATCCGGGAGCCCCGGGCCCGCACGGCGGGACGCGGGGCCGGATCGCTTTTAGCGGCGCCCAAGTCCGCGCTCGCAAGATGGTGGTGGCGGTGCGTCAGGAGACGCTCGCGCGCTCCCGGCGCGCCGCCACCAGGCAGGCGACCGGCCGCGCGCCGGCGGGGCACCGACCGCGAGGCGCCGCGCACGCCGCTACGAAAGGACCGCGATGACCACCGATCCTGAACTCGTCTCGGCGTACGGGAGTCCGCTGTACGTCTACGACGCGGCCCGGGTCCGGGCCGCCGCCCGGGACCTGCGCGAGGCCGTCCCACAGCCCTCCCGGATCTACTACTCCCTGAAGGCCAACCCCCACCCCGCCCTGGTCGCCGAACTGCGCCGCAGCGGCGTGCACGCCGAGGTCACCTCGCGCGGCGAGCTGGCCGCGGCGCTGGAGGCGGGGCACCCGGCCGGGGAACTGCTGTACTCCGGGCCGGGCAAGGTGGCGGCCGAGCTGGACGAGGCGGTGCGCGCCGGGGTGCGCGCCTTCTCCGTCGAGTCCTTCGGGGACCTGGAGCGGGTCGGCGCGGCCGCCGCCGCCCATGACGCGGTGGCCGACTGCGTGCTGCGGATCAACGCCGCCGGCGCGCCGGGCACCGCGGGGCTGCGGATGACCGGCGGCCCCTCCCAGTTCGGCTTCGACCTGGACTGGCTCGCGGAGGAGGCCGACCGGCTGCGGGTCGCCGGCACCCGGGTCGTCGGGCTGCACTTCTTCCCGCTGACCAACTCCGCGGACGAGGACGGCCTGATCGCCGAACTGGCCCAGAGCGTGCGCACCGCCGCCCACCTGCGCGACCGACTCGGCATCGAGCTGGAGCTGCTGGACCTCGGCGGCGGCTTCGCCTGCCCGTACGCGACGGCCGGCGAACGGCCGGTGTACCGGCGGCTGCGGGAGGCCCTGGCCGAGGTGCTGGACGAGAACCTGCCCGGCTGGCGCGAGGGGCGGCCGGTGGTCGCCTTCGAGTCCGGCCGCTACCTGGTCGGCGACAGCGGACGGCTGCTGACCACCGTGACCGACGTCAAGCCGAGCCGGGGCAGCACCTACGCGGTGCTCGACGCCGGGATCAACCACCTCGGGGGGCTGTCCGGTCTGGGCCGGCTGCTGCCCCTGCGGGCCCAGCCGACCGGGCCGGCCCGGACCCCGGCCGCCGGGGAGCCGGCCGAGCCGGTGACCCTGGCCGGTCCGCTCTGCACCCCGGCGGACATCCTGGCCCGGGCCGTGGAGCTGCCCGGGGTCCGTTCCGGCGACCTGCTCGCCGTCCCCAACGTGGGCGCGTACGGCCTCACCGCCAGCCTGCTCGGCTTCCTCGGCCACCGGGCCCCGGCCGAGGTGCTGGTCGACGGCGACCGCGTGGTTTCCGCGACCCGGCTGGCGCTGCAGCGCCGGGCCCTGGAGCCCGGCGACGGCGCCGCCCGCACCACCGACCCATCCACCGCACGGAGGTAGCACCCATGACCGACGAGACCCGCCAGGACCGGCCGTGGGACACGGCCTTCGAGGAACTGCTGCTCCAGACCCTGCCCCGGCTCGCCGCCCGCGGCCCGCTGACGGGTGACGCCAGCCTGCGCGCCGCGGGCCTGGACTCGCTCGCCATGGTCGAGCTCCTCGTCCAGGTGGAGCAGTTGTACGGGATCGGCATCCCCGACGGGGAGCTGGTGAGCGACACCTTCTCCACCCCGGACCGCCTGTGGAACGTCGTCTCCGCCCTGCGCGCGGGGCGGACGACCGACCCGGCCTGAGGCCCGACCCGACCCGTCCCCCGTCCCAGCAGCAGAGCGGGAGTTGCCATGCGTCACGTCCAGCCCCGGGGCATCCGGTGATCTCCGCGGCGATCATCGCCGTCGTGGTCCGCGCGGCCTTCTGGGTGCGTTCCCGCCTGCGCCGCCGCCGGGCCGCCGAGGAACCGGCCGTCGTGGAACAGGCCGCGGAACAGGCCGGGACGGCCGGGAACGCCCCCGGTCCCGGACAGGCGCCGGAGCGCGACGGAGCGCCGGCCGGCCGCTGAACACCACCGTCACCACCAGCTCCCGGGCCGGCGACACGACGTCGCGGGCCCGGGAGCGGCCGTTGCGCCCCGGCCCGCGCGCAAGGACGCCTTAAGAGGGTCCGCGCAGGCTCGGCGCGTCCATCAGAGGCAGCGAAGGAGAGACCGTGACCGCGGTTGTGAACACGGCCACCGGCGAGCGGACCGGCCCGCTGGACCGGCTGCGCGCCCTGCACGGCGAGGGGCGGCTGGCCGAGGAGTACCCGCAGGTGCCCGGCCTGCTGGCCGAACTGGCGGCGGGCGCGCCGGCCGGGACGTCCGGGCGGGACCTGGCCCGGGCCGGGCAGTTGCTGGCCCGGCTCGACCCGGCCGAGGTGCTGGCCCGCCACGAGGGGCTGGAGGCGGTCGGCGTGGCCGTCACCGGCCACTCCACGCTCGGCGCCCTCACCGCCCCGCTCACCGCCGAGCTCGCCCGCCACGGCTTCGTGGCGAAGGCGACGACCGCCGACTACGGCTCCTGGCTGCGGGACCTGCAGGACACCAGCAGCGAGCTGTACGCGGCGGGCGTGGACCTCGCCCTGTGCGTGCTGGACGCCCAGCTGGTGTTCGACGAACTGCCGCACCCCTGGCGGGCGGAGGACCTGGAGGACGCGGTCGCGGCCAAGCTGCGCCTGCTGACCGCGCTGGCCGCCCGCTACGTCGGGCACGGCACCGGCACCCTGGTGCTCAACACCGTGCCGCTGCTGCCCGTCCACACCCGTCAGCTGGTCGACGCGCGCTCCCGGGCGCGGATCGGCATCGCGTGGCGGGAGTTCAACGCGGGGCTGCTGCGCATCGCCCTGGACCACGAGCGGGTGCGCGTGGTCGACCTGGACCCGCTGGTCGCCGCGGGCGGGCCGGTGAACGAGCCCCGGCTGGCCGCCTACGCCAAGGCGCAGCTCGGCGAGGAGCTGCTCGCGGCGTACGCCCGCGAGGTCGGCCACCTGGTGCGCGGCCTGCGCGGCCGGGCCAGGAAGGTGCTGGTGGTCGACCTCGACAACACCCTGTGGGACGGCATCCTGGGCGACGACGGTCCGGAGGGCATCGCCGCGGCCACCACCTACCGGGGCGAGGCGTTCGGCCGCTTCCAGCAGGTGGTGGCCCAACTAGGCGCCCAGGGCGTCCTGTTGGCGGTGTCCAGCAAGAACGACCAGGAGGCGGTGCTCGGGGTGCTGCGCGACCACCCCGACATGGTGCTCCGGGAGGGCGACTTCGTCCGGGTGAACGCCAACTGGGAGCCCAAGGACGGCAATCTGCTGGACATCGCCCGCCGGCTCAACCTGGGCGTGGACAGCTTCGTCTTCGTCGACGACTCGCCGTTCGAGTGCGGGCTGGTCGCGAGCAGCCTGCCCCAGGTGGCCGTCGTCCGCCTGGACGAGGAGCCGGCCCTGCACGTGGAGCGGCTGCTCGCGGACGGCTGGTTCGACGTGGCCGCGCTCACCGCGGAGGACCGGGTCCGCGCGGACCAGTACCGCTCCGAGGCCGCCCGGCAGGACCTGCTGGACGGCGCCGGCTCGATGGAGGACTACCTGGCCCGGCTCGACGTGCGGGTCTCGCTCTCGCCGGTGCGGGAGCACGAGGTGGCCAGGGCCTCCCAGATCACCCTGCGCACCAACCAGTTCAACCTCACCACCGAGCGGCTCCAGGCGGCCGACGTCCGGGCCCGGATGGACGCGGACGGGCACCTGGTGCTCGCGGTCCGCGCCACCGACCGGTTCGGCGACAACGGGCTGGTGGGCCTGGTCCTGGTGCGCACGGCCCAGGACGGCTGGCACATCGACAACGCCCTGCTGAGCTGCCGGGTCTTCGCCCGGGGCATCGAACAGGCCGCGCTGGCCGCCGTGCTGGAGCGCGCCCGGCGGGCCGGGGCGCCGGCCGTGCACGCCCGCTTCCGGCCCACCGCCAAGAACGGCAAGGTGCGCGGGCTCTACCCGTCGCTGGGTTTCGTGCCCACCGGCGAGGACGCGGCCGGGGAGGTGTCCTTCCGGCACGACCTGGGGGTCCTGCCCGAGGTGCCGGGGCACGTCGCCCTGACCGCGGACTTCGACCGGGCCCCGGACCGGGGGGCGTAGCGGTGGGGCCGGGGGAGCGGCGGCGTGCGGTGCTGCGGCGGATGGCCGTCGGCTGGGTCCGGGCGCTGGCCAACCTGGGCGCGATGTTCGGGGCGGTGACGGTCGAGTACCACCTGACCGTCGGCCGGGAGCCGGCGCCCGCGCCGTTGGAGGAACCGCCGGCGGACCATCCCGAGCGCCTGCTGCGCGGGGTCCCGCTGTCGGAGCGGGAGCAGGAGCTGTGGGCCCAACTGGAGGGCCTGCGCAGGCGCGTGTAGCGCAACGGCGGCTTTAGTGCTCGAACTGATGATCGGTCCGGACGTGTCGACCGAACGAGGGGGATTGACGGTGGCGGGTTTCCGATCGTTCGCGGAGCTGGTGCTCGCGCGGGCGGCAGAGCGTGGGGATGCGGACGCCTACCTGTTCCTGGAGAACGGGGTGCGGGGGGTGGAACCGGAACGGCTCACGTACGCGGGCCTGGACCGGTCGGCGAAGGAGCTGGCGGCCTGGCTGCAGGACCGGGGGATGACCGGCCGGCAGGTGCTGCTGCTGTACCCGTCGGGACTGGAGTTCCTGACGGCGTTCATCGGCTGCCTGTACGCGGGCGCGGTGGCCGTCCCGGCGCCCCTGCCCACGGAGCAGGGCCAGCACTTCCAGCGGGTGTCCGGGATCGTCCGGGACGCCCGGGTCGGCGCCGTGCTGACCATCGGCAAGCACGCGCCGGACGTCGGGGCGTGGCTGGCGGACGAGGGCTTCTCCGACGTGCTCTGCCTCGCCACGGACGGGCCGGTGGGCGACGCCGCCGCCTGGCGCGACCCGGGGCTGCGCCCCGAGGACCTGGCCTTCCTCCAGTACACCTCCGGCTCGACCAGCGAGCCCAAGGGGGTGATGGTCTCGCACGCCAACCTGCTGGCCAACGAGGCCGCCATCCAGCGCTCCACCGGCAGCGGCCCGGACACCGTGCTGGGCGGCTGGCTGCCCTTCTACCACGACATGGGCCTGATCGGGCACGTGCTCCAGCCGCTGTGGCTGGGCACCAGCGCGGTGCTGATGTCCCCGACCTCCTTCCTGCGCCGTCCGGTGCGCTGGCTGGAACTGATCGGCGAGCACCGGGTGACCATCTCCGCCGCCCCCAACTTCGCCTACGACCTCTGCCTGCGGCGGGTGACCGACGCCCACCTGGAGGGCGTCGACCTGTCCAGCTGGCAGGTCGCCTGCAACGGCGCGGAGCCGGTCCGGGCCGACACCCTGCGGGCCTTCGCCGAGCGCTTCGGGCCGTACGGCTTCCGGGCCGACACGTTCTTCCCCTGCTACGGCATGGCCGAGACCACGCTGCTGGTCTCCGGCAAGCGGCACGGCCGGCCGGCCGTGCTGCGCGAGGTGGACGCCGCGGGCCTGGAGGCGGGCCGGCTGGAGGGGCCGTTCCTCCGGGAGCCGACGCGGGCCCTGGCCTCCAGCGGCGTCGTGGGCTCCGAGGACTTCGAGGTGCGCATCGTCGACCCGCAGACCCGTGCGGAACGCCCCGAGCGCGAGGTCGGCGAGATCTGGGTGCGCGGCGCCAGCGTCTCCTCCGGCTACTGGGACCGCCCCGAGGTCAACGCGGAGGTGTTCGGCGCCCGGATCGCCGGCGCGGAGGAGCTCGGCCGCTGGCTGCGGACCGGCGACCTGGGCGCGGTGGAGCGCGGCGAGCTGTTCGTGACCGGCCGGCTGAAGGAGATGATCCTGATCAACGGCCGCAACATCTACCCGTACGACGTGGAGAACGCGGTGCGCGCCCTGGAGCCGACGGCCTTCGGCGCCGGAGCGGTCTTCGCCGTCGACACCGGCCAGGAGCACCTGGTGGTGATCCACGAGGTCCGCCCGAGCGCCCTGGCGGACCAGGACCTCAAGAAGCTCACCGCCACCGTCCAGGCCCTGGTCAGCCGGGAGTTCGCGGTGCCCGCGGGCAACGTCCTGCTGGTGCGCCCGGGCACCGTCCGCCGCACCACCAGCGGCAAGATCCAGCGGACCCTGATGCGCAAGCTGTTCCTGGAGGGCGCCGTCACCCCGCTGCACGCCGTGCTCGACCCGGCGGTGCGCGAGCTCGTCGGCACCCGCGACCCGGAACCGGTGGGCTGACATGGACCACGCGCCGTACCGCGTCGCCGAGGAGCTCGAACAGTTCCTCGGCGACCCGGACGCCCCCGGCACCGTGTTCTCGTACGCCCGCAGCCTGGAGCTGGACGAGAGCGAGACCTTCCCGGCCGACATCTGCCGGGTCCTGGAGGACTGGCGCCTCCAGGACCACTACGTGCCCGCCGAGCACGGCGGCCGGCTCACCGACTACGAGACCGTCATGCAGGTCATGCGGACCGTCGCCCGCCGCGACCTCACCGTGGCGATCGGCCACGGCAAGACCTACCTGGGCGGCGTCTGCGTCTGGGTGTCGGGCAGCCCCGAGCAGGCCGCCCGGCTGGCCGCGGACATCCGCGCCGGCGTCCCGGTGTCGCTGGGCCTCACCGAGCGGGCGCACGGCAGCGACCTGCTCGCCGACGAGGTGCACGGCGAACCGGACGGCGCCGGGGGCTGGCTGGTCAGCGGCGAGAAGTGGCTGATCAACAACGCCACCCGGGGCAGCGTCCTGTCCGCGCTCGTACGCACCGACCCGGCCGGCGGCCCGCGCGGGTTCAGCGTGCTGCTGATGGACAAGCGCGGCCTCGGCCCGGAGCACTACCGCTGCCTCGACAAGATCCGCACCCACGGCATCCACGGCGCCGACATCAGCGGCATCGCCTACGACCGGGCCCCGGTGCCGGCCGCCGCCCTCGTCGGCACCGAGGGCGGCGGCCTGGAGACGGTGCTCAAGGCGCTCCAGCTGACCCGGACGATGTGCGCCGCGCTGTCGCTGGGCGCCGCCGACCACGCCCTCGCGCTGGCCCTGGACTTCGCCGAGCGGCGGGAGCTGTACGGCCGCCGCCTGGTGGACCTGCCGCAGGCGCGGCAGGTGCTCGCCTCGGCCGCCGCCGACGTGCTGGTCGGCGAGGCGCTGGCGACGGTCGCGATCCGCTCGGTCCACACCCTCACCGGCGAACTCGGCGTGGCCGCCGCCGCCACCAAGTACCTGGTGCCCACCGGCACCGAGCAGGTCATCGCCGAACTGACCCGGCTGCTGGGCGCCCGCGCCTTCCTCAAGGGGGAGCACGCCGGAGGCATGTTCCAGAAGGTCGACCGGGACCACCGGATCGTCGGACTGTTCGACGGCAACACCCTGGTCAACCTCAACTCCCTGGTCAACCAGTTCCGTTCACTGTCCCGCGGCTGGGAGCGGGGCACCGGGGACACCGCCGGGGCCGCCACCGCCTTCGACCTGGCCGCGCCACTGCCGGCCCTGGACCCGTCCCGGCTCTCCCTGGTCGCCAAGGGCGGCAGCGGCATCGTCGCGTCGCTGCCGGCCTCCGTGGCCGCCCTGCGTGCCGAGGCCGGGCACGACCCCGCGCTCGACGGCGCCCTGGAGGCCGCCGAACTGCTGCTCGCCGCGACCGGCCGCGTCCACGCCGAGATGGCCGCCCACCGCTCCCCGGTCTCCGACGTGCCGACCGCCGCCTTCGAGGTCGCCCGGCGCTACAGCCTCTGCCTGGCGGGCGCCGCCTGCCTGGGCCTGTGGGCGCACAACCACCGGGCCGCCGCCCGGGGACGCACCGGCGCGCTCTGGCGCGACGGCGTCTGGCTGTGGCCCGCCCTGGACCGGCTGCTGGTCCGGCTCGGCGAGCAGGACGGCCCCCGGCCGGAGGCCTACCCCGCGCTGCTGGCACGGCTGCGCGACACCCGGGCGGCCGGCGAGCTGCACTCCCTGCTCCCGCTGCGGCTGCACCGCCCCGCACCCACCGACGACCGTCCTGCCGAGGGGGCGCCATGCTGACCGACTCCGCGGCCCCCGGACTCCCCCGTCCGGAGGCCCCCGCCGACCGCCCCCGGGAGGGGGCCCAGGAGACCGCGGCCCGGGACCGGGTCGCCGAACTCGAACGCCGCTTCGGCGACCCGGGCGACCCGGCCAACCCCGTCGGCACCGAACGGCTGCTGGCCGCCGACGAGGCCGGCGAGCTGTCCGGGGCCGGCGAACACCTGCTGGACGACCTCGGCCTGACCGCCGAATTCGTCCCCGCCGAACTCGGCGGGCGGCTCACCCGGATCGACACCCTGGCCCGCACCCTGCGGCCGGTCTTCCGGCGCGACGTCGCACTCGGCCTCGGCTACGGCGTCACCTCGTTCATGGCGGCCGTCAACGTCTGGACCGCGGGCAGCGCGCAGCAGCGCGCCCGGCTGGCCGACCTGCTGCTCAGCGGCGCCAAGGTCTCGGTCGCCTACCACGAGCTGGCGCACGGCAACGACTTCCTGCGCAACGACTTCCGGGCCCGGCCCGAGCCCGGCGGCTACCGGCTGCACGGCCGCAAACAGGTCATCAACAACGCCGACCGGGCCGCCGCCTTCGCGCTGTTCGCCCGCACCGACGACGCGCCCGGCGCCCGCAGCCACTCGGTCCTGCTGGCGGAGCGCGACCAGCTCGACCCGGCCCGCTTCGCCACCCTGCCCCGCTACCCCACCGCCGGGGTGCGCGGCTGCCGGATCTCCGGCCTGGACTTCGACGACTGCCCCGTCCCGGCCGCCACCCTGGTCGGCGAGCAGGGCCAGGGCGCGGAACTGGCGCTGCGCTCCTTCCAGATCACCCGCAGCGTCCTGCCCGGGATGGCGCTCGGAGCCGCCGACACCGGCCTGCGCACCGTCGTCGGGTTCGCCCTGGGCCGGCGCCTCTACCGGCGCCCGGTCGCGGAGATCCCGCACGCCCGCTCCACCCTCACCGGTGCCTTCCTGGACCTGCTGGTCTGCGACAGCCTCTCGCTGGTCGGAACCCGCGCCGTGCACCTCCTGCCGGAGGAGACCAGCGTGTCCGCCGCCGTCGTCAAGTACCTGGTGCCCAAGGTGCTGACGGAGGTCATGCACGACCTGTCGATCGTGCTCGGCGCCCGCTTCTACCTCCGCGACGGCGAGTTCGGCGCCTTCCAGAAGCACCTGCGCGACCTCCCGGTGCTCAGCCTCGGCCACGCCGGCTCGGCGGCCTGCCAGGCCACCGTCGTCCCGCAGCTGGCCAGGCTCGCCCGGCGGGCCTGGTTCACCGGCGACGAGGCGCCCGCGGCGCTCTTCGAGACCCGCACGGACCTGCCCGGGATCCCCTTCGACCGGCTCACCCTCGCCGCCGGACGGGACAGCCTCAGCGCCTCGCTGGTCGCCTCCCGCGACGACCGGCCCGACGCGACGCCCGAGGAGCGGTCCCTCCGGACCCTCACGCTCGCCATGGTCGACGAGCTGCGGCGGATCCAGCAGGACAGCCTCGCCCTCGCCCCCCAGGACCGCACCGCCCTGGCCGGCCCCGGCGCCTTCGCCCTGGCCGACCGCTACGCGGTGGTCCTCGCCGCGGCCGCCGTCCTCGGCGTCCGGCGCGCGGCCCGGGCCGACGGCACCGACCCCTTCCTCGCCGACCCCTCCTGGGCCGCGGCCGCCCTGCACCGGCTCGCCCGGCGCCTCGGACGCCGCCCGGCCGACCTGCCGGCCGGCTGCGAGGAGACGGTCCACCAGGAACTGCTGCGCCGCTTCCACGAGCGCCGCGGCTACGACCTCTACGACACCCCGCTGGCCGGCTGACCGGCCGCCCCGTCCTTTCCCACGCAGCGAGGAGCACCTCATGACCGTCCCCACCACCGGCCTTCCGGCCACCCTCGGCGAGCACACCGTCGAGACCCTGACCGGCTGGCTCGCCGACCGGATCTCCCTCTACCTGAAGCGCCCGGCCGACGAGATCGCCCCCGGCGTCCCGCTCGCCGAGTACGGCCTGGACTCGGTCGCCGCGCTGAGCCTGTGCGGCGACATCGAGGAGGACTTCGACCTCGTCCTGGAGCCCACCGTGGCCTGGGACTACCCGACCGTCGACGCGCTCGCCGGATACCTGGTGGAGGAGCTGCGCGCCACCGTGGGAGAGGCATGATGCAGCCCGTCGCCATCGTCGGCATCGACTGCCGCTTCCCCGGCGCACCGGACCCCGCCGCGTACTGGGACCTGCTGATGCGCTCCGGTGACGGCGTCGGGCGGGTGCCCGAACAGCGGTGGAACGCCGACGACTTCTACTCGCCCGAAGGCGCCGAGGGGCACTCCAACACCACCAGCGGCGGCTTCATCACCGACCCGGACGCCTTCGACCACGAGTTCTTCGCGATCTCGCCGCGCGAGGCCGCCGCGATGGACCCCCAGCAGCGGCTGGTCCTGCAGTGCGCCTGGCGCGCGGTCGAGGACGCCGGAATCGCGCCGCAGAGCCTGGCCGGGACCGACACCGGGGTCTTCGTCGGCATCATGGGCAACGAGTGGGCCCACCTCCACCTCACCGACTACGCGCGGGTCACCGCGCAGGTCGGATCCGGCAACGGCTACTGCATGACCGCCAACCGGATCTCCTACCACCTCGACCTCAAGGGCCCGAGCCTGGCCGTGGACACGGCCTGCTCCTCCTCGCTGGTCGCCGTCCACCTGGCGTGCAACGCCCTGCTGGCCGGGGAGTGCGACACCGCCGTCGCGGCCGGGGTGAACATCGCCCTCACGCCGGCCCTCGGCATCTTCTACACCCAGGCCGGGCTCTCCGCGCCCGACGGCCGCTGCAAGCCCTTCAGTGCCGACGCCGACGGCATCGGCCGCGGCGAGGGCGTCGGCGCGGTGGTGCTGCGCCGCCTGGAGGACGCGATCGCCGACGGGCAGCCGGTGTACGCGGTGATCCGCGGCACCGCGGTCAACCAGGACGGGCGCAGCAACGGCCTCACCGCGCCCAACCGCTGGTCGCAGCAGGAGGTGCTGGCCTCCGCCTACCGCCGGGCCGGGGTCGAGCCGTCCGACGTCGCCTTCACCGAGGGCCACGGCACCGGCACCGTGCTCGGCGACATGATCGAGGTCAAGGCGCTCGGCGACCTGCACGCCGACCGCGCCGGCAAGCCGCTGGCACTCGGTTCGGTCAAGGGCAACCTCGGCCACACCGAGGGCGCCGCCGGGATCGCCGGACTCATCAAGGTGGCGCTCTCCCTGCACCACCGGGTGGTGCCCGCCAGCCGGTTCGCCGCCAGGGAGAACCCGGCGCTGAAACTCTCCAAGTACGGCCTGCGGCTGCTCAAGGCACCCCTGCGGCTGGCGGCCGGAACCACCGTCGGCGGCCTCAGCAGCTTCGGCATGGGCGGCACCAACGCCCACGCGGTGCTGGAGTCCGCGCCCGGCGGCGCCGCCCGGCCCACGGCCGGATCCGCCGCCCGGCCCACCGGCCTCGGGGCGGCGGTGTTCACCCTGACCGCGCCCACCGCGCAGGCGCTGCGCCGCAACCTGGTGGCGCAGGCCGACGCCCTCCAGCGCCACCGGGTGACCCCGGTCGGCGCCGTGGGCTGGAGCAGCACCCGGCTCAAGACCGGCCACCGGCACCGCTTCGCCGTACCGGCCACCGACACCGCCGACCTGGCGGCCGTCCTGCGCCGGGCGGCCGACGACGAGGACCTGCTGACCCGCCTCACCGGCGGGCCGGGCGGGCGGCCGCGGGTGGCCCTGCTCTTCACCGGGCAGGGCTCGCAGTACCCGGGCATGGCGGCCGGCCTCTACCGCGACGCCCCGCTGTTCCGCCGCCACCTCGACCGGGCGGACGAGGCGCTCCGGCCGCACACCGAGGGCTCGGTGCGCGACCTGCTGCTCGCCGCGGACCCCGCCGTCCACCGCACCGGCTGGGCGCAGCCGGCCCTGTTCGCGGTCGGCTACGCGCTGGCCGCCACCCTGACCGAACTCGGGGTGCGCCCCGGGATGCTGCTCGGCCACAGCATCGGCGAGTACGCGGCCGCGGTGCTCGCCGACGCGCTGCCGCTGGAGCAGGCGGCCCGGCTGGTCTCCGCGCGCGGCCGGCTGATGCAGGAACTCCCCGCCGGCGGCGGGATGCTGGCGGTGCGCGCGGAGGCCGCCGTGCTGGCCGAGCGGATCGCCGGCGAACCGCTGATCGGGATCGCCGCCGTCAACGGGCCCACGGCCACCGTGCTCTCCGGAGACCTCGCGGCGCTGGCCCGGATCGAGGAGGAGCTGACCCGCGCCGGGGTGCGCTCGCGCCGCCTGGAGGTCTCGCACGCCTTCCACTCGCCGCTGATGGAGCCCGTGCTGGAACGCTTCGCCGCGATCGCGGAGGAGGCCGGCGGGAGCGTCCCGGCCCTGCCGGTGTACTCCACGCTGCGCGGCAGACTGCTGGAGGCCGAGCCGATGGACGCGGCCTACTGGGTCGAGCACATCGGCGCCCCGGTGCTGTTCGCGGACGCCGCACGGCAGTTGCTCGCGGACGCGCCGACCCACCTGCTGGAGGTCGGCCCGCGGCCGGTGCTCGTCCCGATGGCCCGCCGGCTGGGCGGTGCCCCCGCCGGGGCGGGCCCGCGCGGCGTCCTGCCGGTGCCGGGCGAGCAGGCCGGCGGGCGGGAGCTGGCCGAGGCCGTCGCCGAGCTGTTCCGCGGCGGGGCCGACCCGGACTGGCACGCGGTGTACGCCGAGGAGGACCGCAGGGCGCACCGGCTGGCCCCGTACGCCTTCGCCGACGACCGCCGGTTCTGGGCCCGCCCGCCCGTTCGGTCCACGTCCGCTCCGTCCGCGCTCGACCCGTCCGCGACCGTCCCGTCCGCCGCCGACCCGCGGCCGGCCGGGTCCGACCCGGGCCTCCGGGCCCCGGACCCGGTGGCCGGCGCCGTCCTGGCCGCCGTGGCGCAGGTGGGCAGCTACGCGCCCGAGGAGATCACCCCGCACGCACGGCTCTTCGAGGACCTCGGCTTCGACTCGGTGATGGTCATGGAGCTCAAGAAGCGCATCGAGGAGCGGCTGACCGGCCTCGAACCGCTGAGCGTGGAGGACCTGTTGCCCCGGCTGTCCTCGGTCGGCGACCTCATCGGCTTCCTGGGCGAACGGCACACCGCCGCCGCCTGAACCCGTCCCGCAGAAAGGACCGCACACCATGCAGCCGCCATCCGAGCGCGATCCCGTCCAGGCGTACCTCGCCTCGGTCGGGACCGCCCTGCCCGGCGACCCGGTGGACAACGCCGCGCTCGCCAAGGTGCTGGGGGTCAACGAGGAGTGGATCGACCTCTTCATCGGCACCCGCACCCGCCACTTCGCCCGCGACCTCGCCACCGGCACGGTGCGCTGGTCGCTCGCCGACCTGTGCGCCCAGGCCGGCGCCCGGGCCGTCGCCGCCGCCGGGATCGACCCGGCGGAGATCGGTTTCGTGGTGCTCGGCACCGCGACCCCGGACCACCTGATGCCCGCCACCGTCAACCACATCGCCGACCAGCTCGGCCTGGACCAGGTGCCCACGTACCAGCTCCAGTCCGGCTGCGCCGGTGCCGTCCAGGCGCTCGGGCTCGGCCGGACCCTGATCGCCGGCGAGGGCCACCGGGCCGGCCTGGTGATCGGCGGCGACGTCTGCAGCAAGCACCTCGACCTCGACCGGGACCTGGCCGGCGCCGCGCCGAGCGACCTGGTCAACTACGTGCTCTTCGGCGACGGCGCCGGCGCCGCGGTGCTCACCGCCGAGCCCAGGGGCGAGGCGGTGGCGCTGCGCCGGGTGCTCAACCGGTTCACCGGCCTCGGCCGGGAACCCGGCCAGGTCATCGACTGGTTCGGCCTGGCCGACCGGTACGACGACCGGCAGGCCGTCCGGGAGGACTACAAGGCCATCGAGGAGTTCGTCCCGGTGATGGCGGTGGAGATCCTCTGGGAGCTGCTCGACGACCTGGACTGGTCCGCCGAGGAGCTCGACTACCTGCTGCCCCCGCAGCTCTCCGGCCGGATGACCCGCCGCATCCACGAGCAGCTCGACGTGCCCGGTGCCACCGAGGTGTCCTGCGTCGCGGACACCGGCAACAACGGCAACGCGCTGCCCTTCCTCCAACTGGAGCGGCTGCTGGGGCGGATGTCCCGCGGCGAGAAGGCCCTCGCGGTGGCCGTGGAGTCCAGCAAGTGGATCAAGGCGGGCTTCGCCCTGGAGAAGATGTGACACTCCGTCACCGATTGGACGCATGATGCAGACCGTCGACGAGTTCGCCCGCCTGGTCCGCGAGGAACTGGGCATCCCGCTGGCGGACGGGGACATCGCCGCCGACCTCGACCGGATCCCCGAGTGGGACTCCCTCTACCTGCTCAAGCTGGTCACCGCGCTGGAGCGGAGCACCGGCCGGCCGCTGCCGGTCGCACGGGTGATGGAGGCCCGCAGCCTGGAGGAGATCTACCGGCTGGCGGTCGACCGGTGACCGCCGCCCGCCCGCACCCCGAGCGCCGCCGGCGGCACACCCTCTACTTCCTGGAGCACGCCGCCCGGCAGCGCCCGGTGCACCTGGACACCGAGGTCGACATGACCCGCGTCCAGCGCCACCGCGCCGAGGCCGGGGCGGCCGGGAGCCGCTACTCGGTGGTTGCCTACCTGCTGCACGCCACCGGCCGCGTGCTGGACCGCCACCCCGAGGCCAACGCCGTCCTGGCCCCGGGCTGGCCCGGCCTGCGGGGCCCCCGGACGGTCCGCTTCACCGGCGTCACCGCCAAGCTCGCCCTCGACCGCCCGGTGGACGGCGAGCGCACCGTGCTCTCCGCACTGCTGCCGGGCCTGGAGAGCGCCGACCTGCCCGCCATCCAGGCGCGGATCGACCGCTACCGGGACATCGCCGCCGCCGACCTCCCGGAGTTCCGCGGCGTGCGGATGCTGGGCCGGCTGCCGGTCCCGCTCGGCCGGCTGGCCTTCGCCGCCGCGCTGCGCAGCCCCCGGCGCCGCCCCGGCGTCCTCGGCACCGTCGCGGTCAGCTCGCTCGGGCACCGCCCGGTGGACGGCTTCCACGCCAGCGGCGGCACCGCGGTGACGCTGAACGCCGGCCGGGTGCTCGACCGGCCCGTGGTGCGGGACGGCCGGGTCGCGGTGGCCCCGCTGATGCGGCTCGGCCTCACCTTCGACCACCGGGTCATCGACGGCGCCCTCGCCGCCGACGTCCTCGCCGACCTCAAGCAGGCCCTGGAGGGCTTCGAGGACGGCGCGGGTCCGGACCGCCCCGCCGGTGCCGCAGGGACGGCCTGAGCCGCCACCCGCACTGTCCTTCCGGGCGGGGCCGGGCCGGGGCCGCCCCCGGCCCGGCCCGTTCCGACCACCCCGCCCCCCGCCGACCGCCCACCCGAGGACGCACCATGGACCATCTGGCAGAGCTCAAGGAGTTCGCCCGGCTGCACGGACGCGGCCAGGGCCTGACGGAGCAGTACGTCCGGTCCGTACTGTCCCGGATCACCGGGGACGAACCCGGCGACCCCGGCTCCTGGGCGCGGGTGTGGACCGCCGAGGGCGACCGGCTGCGGGCCGGCCGCCCGCTCGACGCCTGCCGGCGCTACGCGCTCGCCCGCTTCCCGTACCACGGCGACGAGGACCGGCTGGAGGCCCAGCGCCGCTGCGTCGACGCCTTCGACACCTGGCGGCGCACCGGTCGCAACGGCATCGAGCGGCTGGAGTTCGAGCACCCGGACGGCAACCTGGCGGCCTGGGCGTCCGGCCTGTCGGCCGACCGGCCGCGGCCGCTGCTGCTGATCATGGGAGGCATCGTCAGCGTCAAGGAGCAGTGGGCTCCGACGCTTCCGCTGTTCGCCCGGCTCGGCTTCGCCGCCGTCGCCACCGAACTGCCCGGGGTCGGCGAGAACACGCTTCCGTACCGGGCCGACTCCTGGCGCCTGCTGCCGTACCTGCTGGACCGGCTGGCCGACCGCGCGCGGGTCGCCGAGACGGCGGCGCTCGCCCTCAGCTTCAGCGGGCACCTGGCGCTGCGGGCCGCCGCCGAGGACCCCCGCATCCGCAGCATCCACACCGTCGGGGCGCCCGTCGCCGGGTTCTTCACCGACTCCGCCTGGTGGCCCGAGGTCCCCGGCATCACCGTGGAGACCCTGCGCCGGCTCACCCGGACCGCGGACCGGGACGAACTCCGGGACGTCCTGGCCGGCTTCCCGCTCACCCCGGCCCAGCTCGGATCCGTGGACATCCCGGTCGACTACGTGGCCAGTTCCCGCGACGAGATCATCCCGCAGGGCGAGCACCGCCGGCTGGCGCTGCTGGCACCGCGGGCCCGGTTCAAGGTCTTCGACGACGTCCACGGCTCCCCGGGACACGTCGGGGCGATGCGCCGGTGGCTGATCCTCTCCCTGCTGCGCGCCCGCCTGAGCGAGGGGCGGGCCCCGGCGCCCGGGGGGCGCCGCCCCGCGGGGGCGGGCGGGGGCGGGGCCGTAGTAACACAACGAACCGGCCGCC
>NZ_JBSHBN010000149.1:8375-24228 GCF_053612025.1 Kitasatospora sp. NPDC054768 | reverse complement strand
GTGCTCCGTGGGGGAGCACCCGGCCGATCGCCGTGCGCGTGCGGTGGGGCGAGGGCGTCCGTGTGCGGGTGGGCAGCCGGGCGGGCCTGCGGCCGTCCGGTCCCGGTGCGGACGGGCCTGCGGTGCCCGTCGGCTACCGGGGTGCCCGGCCGGCGCCGGAGGCGAGCTCCTTGGCCGCCTCGGTGAGGTCCTTGGCGGTGTCGATGGCCCGCCAGTACACGCCCTGCGGCAGCTGGTAGCCCGCCAGCCGCTTGCCGCGGGCCAGCTGGGGGAAGGTGGTGCGCTCGTGGTCGCCCACGTCCGGCAGCAGCCCGGCGAACTCCGGGCTGAACACGTACAGGCCGGCGTTGATCAGGAAGGGCGAGGGCGGGGCCTCGATGAAGTCCAGCACGTTGCCGAACTGGTCGGTCTCCACCGCGCCCCAGGGGATCCGCGGCCGGGCCAGCGCGAGCGTCGCGACGGCGTCCCGCTCGTGGTGGAAGGCGGCCATCTCGCGCAGGCTGAAGCGGGTCCAGATGTCGCCGTTGGTGGCGTACCAGGGCTCGTCCGGGCGGGGCAGCGCCTTGGCCGCGTACTTGAGCCCGCCACCGCGCCCGAGCGGCTCCGCCTCGACCACCGTGCGCACCCGCAGCGGCAGGTCCGCCTTGTCCAGCCACTCCTCCAGCACGTCGGCGAGGTGCCCGCAGGAGATCACGACGTCGGTGACGCCCTCCTCGGCCAGCCAGGCCAGCTGGTGGCCGAGGATCGGCGTGCCCGTCCCGGGGATCTCGACCAGCGGCTTCGGGCGGTCGTCCGTGTAGGGGCGCAGCCGGGAGCCCTGGCCGCCGGCCAGGATGACGGCCTGGGTGACGGGCGTCGTGGTCGGCCGGGGCGCGTGGGGCTGCGGGGGCCGGGCGGACGGGAGGTCGGCGGTGGGGCCGGAGTCAGCGGTCATGCCTGAACAATAAGGCGGCGGACGGGGGTGTCCGCCGCCTCGGGGACCGGGGTCCGCCCGGCCTTCCGCAGCCTTCTCGGACCGTCTCCGACGGTCTCCGGCCTTCTCCGGCCTTCCTCAGCCGACGACGCCGGCCGCGAACGAGCCGTCGCAGACCGGGCGGGCGAAGGAGCGGGCCCGCTGGACGTCGCCCTGGTACTTGCGCACCGCCGCCTTGCCCAGCTCGCCGGCCAGCGAGGTGCAGTAGGGCGTCAGCGAGGGCTGCTCGCGCATCGAGCGCTCCAGCAGGTCCAGCGCGGCGGAGGGGTTCTTCGCGCGCAGCTCGTCGAGCAGCGCCACCCGCAGCGAGTCCTGCGGGGCGAGCCCGTCCGAGGTCCTGGCCGTGGCGCCGGCCGCGTTGTTGGAACGCCCGATCCCGGCGCCGTCGCCGCTCGACGCCGCCACGACCTGCTGATCGAGCCCGGTCGGCGGGGCCCACGGGACCCGGGTCACGGCGAGGGTGCCGGTGGTCACCAGGACGACCGGCAGGGTCAGGGCGACGGTCTGGCCGATACGGCGCACTAGCTGCTTCACCCTCAGGAGAGTAGCGGTGGGTACGGGCGGGATCGCCCTCCGTTACACCATCGAGTGACACACTGTCCGGTTTCGTCCCTCCGCCGTGTTGACGCGGGGGTGTACGGACGGAGCCCGCCGGACCACGGGGGTCCGACGGGCTCCGGGGAGGCGCGAGGTCGCGTCAGTTGCTCAGGCGCAGGCCGGAGCTGGTGGAGAAGACGTGGGTCTCGTTGGCGATCGGCACGACGTGGATGGTCTCGCCTCGTGCCGGGATCTGGCGGCCGGGCACACGGACGACCAGCTCGTGGTCCTTGCCGCCGATCTGGGTGGTGCCGTAGACGAAGCCGTCCGAGCCGAGCTCCTCGACCACGTTGACGGTCACCGCGACGCCCTCGATGCCGCCCGACGGGACGACCTCGAAGTGCTCGGGGCGGATGCCGACGGTCACCGTCTTGTCGGTGCCGGCGCCGGACAGGTCCTCGCGGGAGATGTTGACGACCGAGCCGCCGAACTTCACGCCGCCGTCCACCAGCGGCACCTCGACCAGGTTCATGGCCGGCGAGCCGATGAAGCCGGCCACGAAGAGGTTGGCGGGCTTGTCGTACATGTTGCGCGGGGTGTCGACCTGCTGGAGCAGACCGTCCTTGAGCACCGCGACCCGGTCGCCCATGGTGAGGGCCTCGGTCTGGTCGTGGGTGACGTAGACCGTGGTGATGCCCAGGCGGCGCTGGAGGCCGGCGATCTGGGTGCGGGTGGAGACGCGGAGCTTGGCGTCCAGGTTCGACAGCGGCTCGTCCATCAGGAAGACCTGCGGCTGGCGGACGATCGCGCGGCCCATCGCGACGCGCTGGCGCTGACCGCCGGACAGCGCCTTCGGCTTGCGGTCCAGGTAGTCGGTCAGGTCGAGGATCTTCGCCGCCTCCTCGACCTTGGTGCGGATGTCCGCCTTGTTCACGCCGGCGATCTTGAGCGCGAAGCCCATGTTGTCGGCGACGGTCATGTGCGGGTAGAGCGCGTAGTTCTGGAACACCATGGCGATGTCCCGGTCCTTCGGCGGCAGGTGGGTGACGTCGCGGTCGCCGATCCGGATCGCACCGGCGTTGACGTCCTCCAGACCGGCCAGCATGCGCAGGCTGGTCGACTTGCCGCAGCCCGAGGGGCCGACCAGCACGAGGAACTCGCCGTCCGCGATCTCCAGCTCCAGCGCGTCCACCGAGGGCTTGTCCGCCCCGGGGTAGACGCGGGTCGCCTTGTCGTACGTGACAGAAGCCATGGTTGTCGCTCTCCTTCACCGGCAGGAACGTGCCGGACGATCCGAGTAAAGGGGGGTTTGTCAGGGTTCCGCCGGGCCGCCAGTGGTCTGAACCACTGCTCGAACCGACTCCCGGCGACGCTACCTGCGGTTCCGTGACTTGTCAGCCCCCACCCGACCCGATTTCGGCATCGGTTCCATCACGCCCACCCATCCCACCAAGCCCCGGATATCCCCCCATCCCGTCACCCGGGCCCGGTAGACTGCCCCCGGTGCCGCCGTGATCCATCGCGGACGGCCACCGTGCCTCCTTAGCTCAGCTGGCCAGAGCACCGCTCTTGTAAAGCGGGGGTCGTCGGTTCGAACCCGACAGGGGGCTCAGGTGTACGAGGGAAGGGCCGGTCCGACGGGGTGTCGGGCCGGCCCTTTCGCGTGGGCGGGGTCAGTCCGGGGGGAGGGCGAGGGTGGCGACGGCGCCGCCGTCGGGGTGGTTGGTGAAGGTCAGGGCGGCGCCGATGACGCGGGCGTGGCCGGTGGCGATGGTGAGGCCGAGGCCGTGCCCGCGGCCGCGTTCGGGGGCGTTGGTGCGGAAGCGCTGCGGGCCGTGCCGGAGGAGGTCCTCGGGGTAGCCGGGGCCGTGGTCGCGGACGGTGATCCGCAGGCCGTCGACGTGCAGGTGGACCGGGCCGGCGCCGTGGCGGTGGGCGTTGAGGATCAGGTTCCCGAGGATGCGGTCCAGCCGGCGCAGGTCGGTGCGGACCTGCCGGTCGGCGGTGATGTCGACGGTGACGTCCAGGCCGGTGAGGGAGACGGTGCGGCGCGCCGCGCGCTCCAGGGGGACGGCGGAGAGGTCGGGGGACTCCGCGTCGGCGTCCAGGCGGGAGACCTCCAGCAGGTCCTCGACCAGGCCGCGCAGTGCCTGGACCCGGTTCTGCACGAGCTGGGTGGGGCGTCCGGGCGGCAGCAGCTCGGCGGCGGTGACCAGCCCGGTGAGCGGGGTGCGCAGCTCGTGGGCGACGTCCGCGGTGAAGCGCTGCTCGTCCTCCAGGCGCCGGTGCAGGGTGCGGGACATCAGGTCGACGGCGGCGGCGAGGTCGGCGACCTCGTCCTTGCCGTCGACGAGTTCGCCGATCCGGGTGTCCGTCCCGCCGGCCGCGATGCCGCGGGCGGCGGTGGCCGCGGTGCGCAGCCTGCGGCTGATCCGGTCGGCGACGAGCACGCCGGCCAGCACGGTGGTGAAGACCGCGGCGACGACGGTGAGCAGGATGATCCGGTCCAGGTCGGCGATGGCCTGCCGGTCCTGGGTGAAGTCCACCCGGACGGACAGCACCCCGTTCTGCACCGGGCCGGCCGCCCACATGGACTCGCCGGTGCCGTCGGCGGCGAGCAGCGAGCCGTGCCGGCCGCCCTCGGCGAGGGCGCGCAGCCGGTCCGGCAGGGCCGGGTCGTTCACGGCGGCGCCGTGGCCGGCCACCTCGCCGTCGCGCCCGTAGCCGGCCAGGGCCGAGTCGAGGGCGGCGAGTGCGGAGGAGCGGGCCTGGTCCACGTGCTGACGGATCATCGCCTGGTGGACCAGCAGGCCGACGGCCACCGCGACCAGGACGGCGATGGCGGCGACGGCGGTGGCGATCTGGCGGCGCAGGGTCATGCCGGGCGCCGCAGCTTGTAGCCGAACCCGCGGACGGTTTCGATCCGGCCGGAGCCGATCTTGGCGCGCAGCCGCTGCACGTGGACGTCCACGACCCGGGTGTCGGCGCCCCACTCGTAGTCCCAGACGCGTTCGAGCAGGGTGGAGCGCTCCAGCACGATCCCGGGCGCGGCGGTGAACTCCAGCAGCAGCCGCAGTTCGGTGGGCGTGAGCGGGACGAGGCGGCCGTCCACCCGGACCTCCATGCTGTCGGTGTCCACCTGGAGGCCGTCGAAGCTGCGGACGGACGGGGTGGGGGCGGGGGCGGTCGGCGGGGCCGGCTGCGGGACCCCGGGAACTCCGGGGGTGCCGGGGCGCGGTGGGGCGTCGGCCGCCGGGGCGTCCGGGGGCGGTGGGGCGTCGGCCGCCGGGACGACCCGGACGCGGCGCAGCACCGTACGGATCCGGGCGACCAGGACGGCGCTCTCGAAGGGCTTGACCACGTAGTCGTCCGCCCCTGCCTCCAGCCCGGAGACCACGTCCACCGGGTCGGTCCGGGCGGACATCATCAGGATCGGCAGCTGGCTCTCCTCCCGGATCCGGCGGCAGAGGCCGACCCCGTCGAGCAGCGGCAGCATGACGTCCAGCAGGAGCAGGTCGGGCCGGACGGCGTGGAACGCCTCCAGCCCCTCCAGGCCGTCGGCCGCCGTGGTGACCGGGAAGCCGTAGCGTTCCAGGGCCATCCGGGTGGCCTCGCGGATCACCTCGTCGTCCTCGACCAGGAGGATGTGCGGGTGGGCGGGGGTGGTGGCGGTGGTCATCGCTTGGCTTCCGGGAGCACGGCGGGGGCGGAGGGCCCCGAGGGGGTGGAGGGCGCGGCGGGCCCGGAGGACGGCCGGACGGGGCGCGGGGACGGGACGGAGGCCTCGGGGGCCGCCTGCCTCGGCGCGAACGGGGTGGGGCGTGCCGCTGCCGGGCCGGACTCGGGGGCGGCGGTGTCCGCGCCGGTGCGCGGGAGCAGGCCGACGCCCTCGTCCTTGCGTTCCTTCAGGACGAGCCTGTTGTCGTTCCACTGGTAGAGGCTGGTGGTCCGGGCGTAGGCGCTGGTGGGCTCGAACAGCCACAGGTCGGTGCCGACGGTAGCGGCGCTGAACGCCGGCTGGACCTGCACCTGGAGGACGGGCAGCAGGTGGTCCTCGGCGAGGGCGTAGACGTGCAGCACGACCCGCCCGGGGGTGGTGACGACGGTGATCAGCTCGGGCTGCCCGTCCCCGGAGAGGTCGCGGAACTCGGGGGCGCGGACCTCGCACCCGGCGCAGGAGCCGAGCGCCTGGCGCTCCTCCGGGCCCACGTTCGGGTCCTTGGCGAGGACGGTGCGCACGTCGACCGCGGTGATGTCGTGCCCGGGGACGGTCAGGTCCGGTACGGGCTGCGGCGGTTCCTGGGTGACGCCGGCCGCGGCCGCGGAGGGCGGCGGGGAGGTGGGCAGCTTCGGCCAGAGCGGCTGGAGCACCGGCGGCGGCGTGACGGCCCGGAGCGGGCCCTGGTCGCGCAGGTCGCCGGGGGTGGCGCGGCCGAAGGCCAGGCCGGCGAGGGCGAGGACGACGACCAGGCCGGCCAGGGTGGCGAGCTGGACGGCGCCGGGCCGGCGGCGGGGTGGTGGTGTTGCTGCCACGGTCGGTGTTCGTCCTCCTGCTCTGCGGCGTCGTTCCGGTCGTCGTTCCGGTCGTCGCTCCCGTCACCGCCCGGGTGGTAGGTCGCGCGGTCGGTGGTCGGCGGTTCCGCGACGGTAGCTTCGTGCGGGTAGTCCGGGTAGTCCGGACCACGTGGGTCGTACGGCTCGTACGGTCCATGTGGTTCATGTGGTCCGTACGACCCGTCCCGGCCGTCAGGCCGGGTCCGCCAGCACGATGATGTTGTCCGTCCAGTGGCCGTCCGAGCCGATCCGCCCGCCGCAGGTGATCAGCCGGAGTGCGGGCGCGGGCGTGTCGCCGTACACCTGCTCGGTCGGGAAGTGGTCCTTGGCGGCCTGGAGCAGCGTGCGGACCTTGAAGTCCACGGTGCTGCCGTCGGCGCGCCGGATCCGGATCAGCTCGCCGGGCCGCAGTTTCGGCAGCTGCTTGAAGACCGCCGGGCCGTGCACGGTGTCGTAGTGCCCGATGAGTACGGCGGGGCCGTTCTCGCCGGGTGTGGGGCCGTTGCGGTACCAGCCGACCTCCTCGCCCCGGTCGGCCGGCGGCACCTCGACCGTGCCGTCGGGGTTCAGGCCGAGGTCGGTCACCGGTGCGTCCACCCCGACGGAGGGGACCAGCAGGCGGGTCGGCGGCGAGGACGCGTACGGCTTCGGGGCGGTGGACGTGGATGTGGACGCGGCGCCGGTCGTGGCCGGGGTGCCCGGGGCCATCGCCGGGGCGTCCGTGCCGGTCCCGGTGCCGTGCCCGGAGGTCTCGACCCGCACCACCGGGGTCTCCCGGCCGGACAGCGCGAGCGAGGTGCCGAGCACCAGGCAGAGCAGGCCCGCGGTGCCGAAGGCGGTGCGGCGCAGCGGGCCCGGAGCGGGCCGGGCGGCGCGTCGGCGGCCCCGCCGGTGGTCCTTGGCGCGACGGTGGGTGTCGGTCCCCGCCACCGGGACGGCCCCGGCGCCGCTGCCCCCCCCGGCCGGGTTCGGGTAAGCGGCGCCGGGGTGCCCGGCGGACTCGGGACCGGTGTCAGCCGCGCGCACCGGAGCGGCGGCGCAGAACGGCGAAGCCCAGGGCCGCGGCGCCGACGGCCGCGACGGTGCCGCCACCGGCGAGCATCAGGCCGGAACCCTCGGACGCGGCGGAGCCGTCACCGGCCTGCGCGGCGCCCTTGGGCACCTCGCGGACCTGCGGCTGGGCGCCACCGGGCGCGACCGGGGCGGGCGAGGCGACGCCCTTGGGGGCGGCCACGGCCGGCGAGGCGTCGGTCTTCGGGGCGGCGGACGGCGTGGGCACGGCGGTCCTCGGCGCCGCGTCGCCGTTCGGGGCGGCGACACTGGGGGCGGCCGGCTTCGGCACGCCGTCGGCCCAGGCCTGCCCGCCGCTGATGGTGGCCAGCAGCGCGGCGCCGGTCAGGGCGCAGACCGCCAGGACGCGGCGGGCGGGCGAGTGGTGGGTACGGCTCCTGCTCATGCGGGGTGTCTCCATCTGCATCGGTCGGTACCTGGGCGGCCGGCGGTCCGCGGTGCGGTGCGGTGCGGTTGGCACCGCGTTCGCACCGCGCTTCGCGGGCCCCGGTGTGCTGGTGTCGCGGGACGTCCGTCGTCGGCGCCGGACGCGTACGTCCTCGTCGCGGACGCCCTCCGGCCGGCTCGATCGGTTCGGCCGGTGGCGTCGAGGACGACGGTAGGAGGGCCGTGTCGCGGTCCTCGGCCGGTCGTGTCACGGCCGCCCATCGGCTGCGTAACGGCGCGGCGCTGCCGACGTTGCGGTCGCCCGCTGCCCGCTGCCCGCTGCCCGCTGCCCGCTGCCCGCTGCCCGCTGCCCGCTGCCCGCTGCCCGCTGCCCGCTGCCCGCTGCCCGCTGCCGCCCCGCTGCCCGCTGCCCGCTGCCCGCTGCCCGCTGCCGCCCCGCTGCCCGCTGCCGCCCCGCTGCCCGTCGCCGCCCCGCGGCTACCGCCCCGCCCGCAGCCGGCGGAGGGTCCAGCCCGGGCCGAGCGGCCGGGTGTGGGCCGTGAAGAGCTCGGCGGCCCGGCGGTAGGAGAGGCGGGCGTGGCCGGTGTACGGGCAGCGGTCGCGGGCGGGGGTGCCGGCGGGGGCGCGGCGGTCGGTGAGGAAGAGCGGGCCGGTGGCGCGGCCGGCCACCAGGAGGGGGAGCAGCCGGGCGGTGCCGGACTGCCAGTGGACGGTGGCCTGCCCGGGGCGGGTGCGGCGGCGGGGCGGTTCGAGGTGGTCGGTGTCCAGGGCGAGGACCGTCTCGATCGCGGCGCCGGACTCGTGCAGCAGGTGCCAGAGCGCCTGTTCGCGCAGCGGCGCGCGGAGGGTGAACAGGGCGTGCAGTTCCTCGGGGGTCAACGGGCCTGCGGCCGCTGTGGGTCCGGGCAGCGGGCGGGCGAGCAGGCCGGTGGTCGGGTCGCCGTCGAGCCAGCCCCTGGCCCGCCACCAGGCCACGGCCGCGCGCAGGGTGGAGAGTTCCCGGTTGAGGGTGCGCGGGTCGGTGTCGGCCGCGCGCCGGGCGGCCGCGTCGCGCAGTCGTTCGGCGGCGTCCGGGTGGTCGAGCAGTGCGAGCGGCAGGACGGGCGGCCGGGCCCGCCGCCGTTCGGGGCCGGTGGGGGAGGGCCGGTCGGCGAGCGCCCAGGCCCAGGTGTCCAGCGCGATCCGGTAGATCCGCCGGGAGCCGTCGGCGAGCCCGGAGGCGGCCAGGTAGCGCTCGACGGCGACGGCGTACTCGACCGGTGGGAGTCCTGCCGCAGTTTCTGTCACGATCGCCTTCTTCCGCAGTAAATCAATTCCGCCAAGCCGCTCGAACCCTAGTCAAGAATCGCAGTAAAGGGCAGGTCGGGGGCCACTGGAAGGCAAATTTACTGCGGCAGTTCGCTCCGCCCGGAAAATTGACTCCAAAAGGCTCAACTTTTTCGCCGGAATCCCTTGAAGCGCTCCCCGCCGGACCGCAGACTTGCTGCACATGGCAATGCAGACCGAACGGATCCCGGCCCGTAGAAGGCGACTGGGAGACCGTCTCGCCGTGCTCGGCGAGCGCGAATTCACGTGGTTCTTCATCGGGTACACGACCTCCCTGATCGGCTCCTCGATGGCGCCGGTCGCGGTCGCCTTCGCGGTGCTCGACGGCGAGGGCGGCGCCGGGGGAGCCGGTGGTGGCGGCACCGCCCTGGGGTGGGTGATGGCGGCCCGGATCCTCCCGGTGGTGCTGGTGCTGCTGGCCGGCGGGGTGATCGCGGACCGGCTCGGCAGCCGCCGGGTGATGCTGGGCTCGGACCTGCTGCGCGGCCTGGTCCAGGCGCTGTTCGCCGGACTGCTGGCGGCCGGGCACGCGCCGGTCTGGGCGATGGTCGTGCTGGTGGCGCTCTGGGGGGTCGGCGAGGGGCTGTTCATGCCGGCCTTCGGCGCGATCGTGCCCGATCTGGTGCGCCGCAAGGACCTGATGGCGGACGCCAACACCCTGCTGGGGCTGGCCCGTTCGGTGTCCACCGTGGTCGGCCCCGCCACCGCCGGGCTGGTCACCGCGGCCTGGGGACCGGCGACGGTGCTGCTGGCCGACGCGGTGACGTACGGCGTCGGCGCCTTCGCGCTGGCCAGGTTGCGGCTGCCGGTACGGGCGGCGGGCGGCGAGGAGTCGATGATCCGGGACGTGCGGGCCGGCTGGTCGGAGTTCGTCTCCCGCCCGTGGCTGTGGATCACCACCGCGCAGATGGGCCTGTTCAACCTGCTGGTCTGGGCCCCCTTCCTGGTGCTGGGCCCGCTGCTCTCGCAGCGGGACCTCGGCGGCGCCCGGGCCTGGGGCCTGGTGATGGGCGTGTACGGCGCCGGGGCGGTGCTGAGCGGCCTGCTGATGCTCGGCCGGGCGCCCGCCCGTCCGCTCGCGGTGGCGTCCGCGGCGGCGCTGGCCTGGGCGCTGCCCTCCGGGGCGCTCGCGGCCGGGGCGGGGCTGCCCTGGGTGGCCGCCGGCGCGCTGGTGGCCGGGGCCGGCTCGGCGGTCTGCGGGACGCTCTACAACACCACCCTGCAGAAGTGGGTGCCGGTGGAGCTGCTCGGCCGGATGACAGCCTTCGGGGTCCTGGGCGCCTTCGCCCTCGGCCCGCTCGGACTGGCGGCGGCCGGTCCGCTGGCGGGCCGGTTCGGCGCGGACACCGTGCTGCTCGTCGGGGCGGTCTGGCAACTGGCGGCCGGGGCCGTAGTGTTGGCCGTACCGGCGGTACGGAACCGCCGCTGGGAGGAGGGCCCGGACAGCTGACCAACCCCTCGGACGGCTTCGGGGCGCACCCCCGGCCCATCGCGCACCGCGCCCGGCCGGCCCCGGAGCGCAACCGGCTGCCCCTCCCGCGCACGTAGGCCTCCGCGGCGGGCGGGGCGGCCGACCCGGTCGTACGGTGGAGGACGGGGGAGACGGAGGAGGTCGATCATGCCCGGCTCGCTCACCATCAGCCATCACGGGACCGCGGTCACCCTGGACCACGCGGACGCGGAGCGGCTCGCCACCGTACTGGCGGACCTGGCGTACCTGCTGGAGATCCCGGGGTCGAACCGGCTCAGTGACGACCAGCTGGCCGTGCTCTGCGAGGGACGGTCCCCGGACCGCGCCGATCTGGTGCACTGGTGCGCTTCGCTCGCCCGCGGGCTGAAGGCGCAGCTCTGACCGGAGCCGCCCGTGCCGCAGGCGGACCGCCGCGCGACGGTCCGCCACCCCGGCACCCGCCGTGCGACGGCTTGCCGCGCGCCCGCCCGGCGCGCGCCCGCCCGCCGTACGATGGCGCGCGGGGCGGGGACGCCCCCCGGGTACCGGGGTGGCCGGCGGCCGGTCCGGCGGAGGGTGGGGGCCCGAGCGTGTCGCAGTCCTGGTCGATGTCCTGGCTGACCGTGCCCACGCCGTTGCCCAGCGGGCCGATGCGCATCGCGGTGACCCCGCTCGGCGTGGCGTCGGCCGGTTACACCGGGCCGCGCGAGGGCGAGCTGCCGGCGTGCACCGACGAGTCGAAGATCACCGCCGTCACCGAGCGGATCGGTGCCTACTTGGCGGGCCGCACCCGCGAGTTGGGCCTGCCGGTCGACTGGAGCCTGAGCTCCGGCCCGCACCGCGCGGTGCTGCAGACGCTCTGGCGCGAGGTGCCGTACGGCCGGACCATCACCTACGGCGAACTGGCTGCCCGCAGCGGGGTGTTCGAGGACATCACGGAGCCTGGCCTGGCCGCCCGCACGGTCGGGCAGATGATGGCCGCGAACCCCGTCCCCCTGCTGGTGCCCTGCCACCGGGTGGTGGCGGCGGACGGGATCGGCGGCTTCGGTGGCGGCCGGGTCGGGATCGAGGTGAAGCGCTGGCTGCTCACCCTGGAGGGCGTGCTGGAGCCGACCCTCGACTGGAACGGCCCGCTGTAGCGGCGGGGGTGCGGGCGGCGGCGAGCGGCCCGCGGCCGGCAGGGGGCCCGCCGTTCCCGCCGGTCGTCACGCCCGGCCCGCTGCTCCCGCCGGTCGTCACGCCGGGGTCGCCGCCGGCTGCGCCCCCGGAGACACCCGCCCGGGCCCCTGCTGCGGGTGCACCGGCCGGATGCCGGGCACCAGGGTGTACTCGATGCCGCGCACGTCCGGCTCCGCCCCCGCGCACTCCGGCCGCTCGCCGAGCGCCAGCCGCACCGCGTCCCACGGCAGGTTGAGTCCGCACAGCCGCAGCTGGTGGAGCCCGGCGGCGGGGCGGGTGTTGACGTCGATGACCACCGGCAGGCCGTCGAGGCGGCGGAACTGGACGTTGGACAGGTACGCCATCCCGGTCGCCCGGACCAGCCGCCGGACGGGCTCCAGGTAGCACTCCTCGGTGGTGAAGCCCCTGCGGCGGGCCTCTTTGGTGCGCCCGACCGCGGCGAGCGGGCTGCCGTCCCGGTCGGCGAGGCAGTCCACCGAGACCTCCGGCCCGTCCAGGTGGGGCATCACCAGCAGGTCCACCGGCTCGCCGTCCGGGCCGCCCCCGGCCAGTGCCGCGGCGACCTGTTCGACCTGCACCCGGTGGTCCCAGCCGGCCAGCCGCCGTGCGTTGTAGGGCTCCCGGGTGAGCACCCGGAAGCCGGCGCCGCCGGCGCCGGTGGTGGGCTTGAGACAGGCGGTGCGGCCGGCGCCCTCGATCCGTTCGACGGCGTCCCACAGCTCGGCGGGGGTGCGCACCCGCCACCAGGGCGGGGTGGGCAGCCCGGCCCCGGCGATCGTGGCGTAGCCGTCCGCCTTGCTGGTGAAGGCGGCTATCGCGGTGGCCGGCGGGCAGAGCAGCGTGGTGCCGATCGCCTCGAACTCCGGCCGGGCGAGGGCGATGGCGAGCTGGTGCAGCTGCGGGACGAAGACGTCGATCGCGTGCCGGGCGCAGTAGTCCAGGGCGTAGCCGACGTAGCCGTCCGCGGCCAGGCCGGCGGGCTCCGGAGTGCCGTGGTCGGCGGCGGCGAGCACGGGGGAGTCCGGGTCGCCGTGGGTCGCGTGGACCACGACGGGGCGCGGGGCGGCGCGCAGTTGCTCGATGAAGAAGACGTTCTCGGCGTAGGTGCGGTTCAGCCAGACACGTACGGGTGCACTCATGTGACCCTCCCGGGAGGGAAGTTGACGAAGGGTCAGGGCACCCTAGCGGCCTGTTCGAACGGCCCGGACGGCAGGGGCGCCGTGGGCGGATGGCGGCAGGGGGTGGCGCGGGTCGGGGCTTCGATGGGGGAGGATGGGGCGCGGCACTCCGATATGTTCGAATAAATAGTCGAACAAATATCGATTGGGTGATCCATTCGTACTATTTGTTCGGCCATTCGGAACCACTCGAACGAGTGATTGCGGGGTGCCCCTGAATGGGCCCACCATGAAGCTGCAACACGCATGTGCAAGGCGACGCTTCATTGGGATATGCGAAGGGCTCCCCTCATGTCGACCGAAACGAATGCCGGTATTCCCGCGCCCGGTGCGCAACCGGAGATCCGGCAGCAGCAGAGTCTGAGCACGGCGGGCGCGCGGAACCTCGCGACGACCACCAAGTCCGCGCCGCAGATGCAGGGCATCAGCCCGCGCTGGCTGCTCAGGAGGCTGCCCTGGGTGCAGGTGTCCGGCGGCACCTACCGGGTGAACCGCCGCCTGCGCCACTCGGTCGGCCGCGGCCGGGTGGGTTTCGTCAAGACCGGCGCCGAGGTGCGGATCGTCCCGCCCACGCTGGCCGAGGTGCCGGTGCTGCGCGGCTTCCAGGACGAGGCCGTGCTGGAGGAGCTGGCCTCGCGCTTCGTGCAGCGGGACTTCAACGCGGGCGACGTCCTGGTCCAGGCCGGGGCGCCGATCACCGAGGTGTTCCTGATCGCCCACGGCAAGCTCGACCGGCTGGGCACCGGCAAGTACGGCGAGGAGACGGTGGTCGGCACCCTCGCCGACGGCGACCACCTCGGCGACGAGGCGATCCGGCAGGACGGCGGCGACTGGCCGTACACCGTCCGCGCCGCGACCTCCGGCACCGTGCTGACGCTGTCCTGGCCCTCCTTCCAGGAGCTGCACGACCGCTCCGAGGCGCTGCAGCTCCAGGTCATCGAGTACCTGAACGGCTTCCAGCAGGCGCAGAACAAGCACGGCGAGGCCGCGATCGACCTCGCCGCCGGCCACCAGGGCGAGTACGAGCTGCCCGGCGCCTTCGTCGACTACGAGCTCAAGCCGCGCGAGTACGAGCTGAGCGTCGCGCAGACGATCCTCAAGGTGCACACCCGGGTCGCCGACCTCTACAACCAGCCGATGAACCAGACCGAGCACCAGCTGCGGCTGACCATCGAGGCCCTGCGCGAGCGCCAGGAGCACGAGCTCGTCAACAACCCCGAGTTCGGCCTGCTCGGCAACGCCGCGTACGAGCAGCGGTTCCAGACCCACTCCGGCCCGCCCACCCCGGACGACATGGACGAGCTGCTCAGTCGCCGCCGCGGCACCAGGATGTTCCTGGCCCACCCCAGGGCCATCGCCGCCTTCGGCCGGGAGCTCAACAAGCGCGGCCTCTACCCGGGGACGGTCGAGGTCGAGGGCAAGCAGATCATGTCCTGGCGCGGCGTCCCGGTCTTCCCGTGCAACAAGATCCCGATCGTCGGGAGCACCAGCTCGATCATCGCGATGCGAATCGGGGAGGACAACCAGGGCGTCATCGGCCTGCACCAGACCGGAATTCCGGATGAATACCAGCCCAGCCTCTCGGTGCGGTTCATGGGAATCGACGACAAGGCCATCATTTCCTACCTGGTGAGCGCCTACTACTCCGCCGCGATCCTGGTGCCGGACGCGGTCGGTGTCCTGGAGAACGTGGACATCGCGCAGCACTGACGGATCGCGCAGTACCGACGGTTCGCGGGGCCGCTCGCAGAGCCGCGCCGTCCACCGGGGCCGTCCACCGGCCCCGGCCGGGCGGCTGCGTACCGACCCGGTGCGTACCTGCTGCGCACTGGCCCGGCGCGCACCGGCACAGCGCAACCCCGGCCCGCCGTCGGCGGGCCGTCCCACGACAGGCGCCCGACAGGGGGAAACACCCATGACCAGTCCCACGCTGGAGCGGGACCACAAAGAGGGCCACGAGGCGGCCGACATCCTCGCCCGGACCCGCGCCCTGGTCGACCCGGTCCTGCGGGCCGCCGTCGACTCGCTGCCCGGCACCATGCGCAAGGTGGCCGGCTACCACTTCGGCTGGTGGGAGGCGGACGGCACGCCGGCCCAGGCCTCCGCCGGCAAGGCGATCCGACCGGCCATGGTCCTCGCCGCCACCCAGGCCCTGGGCGGCAAGCCCAACGAGGCCGTCGCCGCGGCCGCCGCGGTGGAGCTGGTGCACAACTTCACCCTGCTCCACGACGACGTCATCGACCGGGACGACACCCGGCGCCACCGGCCCACCGCCTGGCGGGTGTTCGGCACCACCGAGGCCATCCTGGCCGGGGACGCCATGCACTCCCTCGCGCTGCGCCTGCTCGCCGAGGACACCCACCCGGCCGCCCACGGCTCGATCCGCCGGCTCGCCGACTGCGTGGTGGAGCTCTGCGAGGGCCAGCAGATCGACTGCGCCTTCGAGCGGCGCAACGACGTCTCGCTGCCCGAGTGCCTGGCGATGGCGGAGGCCAAGACCGGCGCGCTGCTGGGCGCGGCCTGCGCGATGGGCGCCCTGTACGCGGGCGCCTCCGAGGAGGCGGCGCAGGCGCTGGACTGCTTCGGGCGGGAGATCGGCCTGGCCTTCCAGCTGATCGACGACCTGATCGGCATCTGGGGGGATCCGGCGGTCACCGGCAAGCCGGTCGGCGCGGACCTGGTCGCCCGGAAGAAGTCGCTGCCGGTGGTCGCGGCGCTGGGATCCGGCACCGTCGAGGGCAAGCTGCTGGCCGAGCTGTACGCGATCGAACGCCCGCTGGACGCCGAGGAGTTGGCGCAGTGCGCGGTGGCCGTCGAGGCGGCCGGCGGGCGCGGCTGGGCGCAGGGCGAGTCCTGCGAGCGGATGGCCGCGGCGATGGCGCAGCTGGCCGCCGCCGTCCCGGAGCCGGCCGCGGCGGACGAGCTGCTGGCGCTCGCCGAGCTGGTCACCCGCCGCACGCACTGAACGGGGCGCCCGCGCCGAAGGCGGCGCGCGTCGAACACGTCCCCGGAGCGCCCTGAGGAGCGCCCCAAGGAGTCTTGCCGGGCGTGGCGCTGGGCGTGGCGCCGGGCGTGGCGCCGGGAGTGGCGCTGGGAGTGTCGCCGGTAGTGGGGTGGGGGGGGGGGGGGGGTTGCCCTACCCGGGGGGGGGGGCCCGGGGGGGCCGGGGGGGCGCGGGCGCCGGGGGGGGGGCACGGA
>NZ_JBSHBN010000149.1:0-8365 GCF_053612025.1 Kitasatospora sp. NPDC054768 | reverse complement strand
CCACCCAGGCTTGGGCGCGGGGGGGGGGGGGGGGGGCGGGGCCCGGGCGGGGGGGGGGCGGGGGCGGGGGCGGCGCGCCGGCTGGGGCCGGGGGCCCCGCCCCCCCCCCCACTACCGGTGCCCGGGCACCGCTGCCGACCGGCGCCGCCGTCAGCCGAGGGCGGCCAACAGCCGCCGTTCCTTGGCGGGTTCGAGGCCCTGCCGCACCGCCGCCCCCGGCCGCCCCTTGCGCCCCTCGGCGTCGGTGTCCTCGACCGGCCCGCGTCGCCGCAGCCACTCCCAGGTGTCCCGCGCCGTCTCGGCGAACGGGCGGCAGCGCAGTCCGGCCGCCTCCGCCCGGCCGGTGTCGGCCAGCCAGGCGCCCGCCATCTCGGGCAGGTCCGGTGCCCAGAGGGGGAGTTCGGTCCACGCGCCCACCTGGTCCGGCCCCTCGGCGAGCAGCGGCTCGTCCGGCACCCAGACCAACTCGGTGTCCGCGGCCCCCGCGACCTCCCGGCAGGTCGCCAGCCACTCGCCGAAGCTCAGCCGCCCGGGCGGCGCCGTGGTGATGTAGCGCCCCGCCGTCCCGGCCGTCAGCAGGTCCAGCCCGAAGCCGGCGAAGTCCCGGACGTCGATCACCTGCATGGTCCGTCGAGGGTCCCCCGGGGCCAGCACCCGCCCACCGCGTGCCATCCGCTCCAGCCACCAGGGCAGTCGGCCGCCGAACTCGTACGGTCCGACGAGCAGTCCACTGTTCAGCACCAGCGTGCGCCCGGCGCCGAACCCCGCCAGCACGGCGCGCTCGCAGCCGGCCTTCAGGGCGGTGGCGGGCGGCTGGCCGGGCGGGGTGTCGGCGGGGCAGGGGTGCAGTGCGGAGTCCTCGTCGACCGCCCGGGCGGGCCAGTCGGCGAAGGCGTGCACGGAGGAGACGAAGGTGTAGTGGCCGGCCCGCTCGCGCAGCAGCCGGGCGCTGAGCGCGGCCTGGGCGGGCTGTTGGGCGGAGGTGTCGACGACGGCGTCCCAGCTGCGGCCGTCCACCAGCCGGGCGAGGTCCCCGGCACTGTCGCGGTCGCCCCGGACCGCCTCGACGCCGGGCAGGTCGGCGGCGCTGCGACCGCGGTTGAAGGTGGTCACCCGGTGGCCCCGGGCGAGGGCCTCGGCAGCGTAGGCCCGTCCCAGGAAGGACGAGCCCCCAAGCAAGAGGATCTTCATACCGAGGACCCTCTCCCGGCCGCACCGCCCGTACGCCCGGATTCGCGGTCAGCAGATGCCGGGCCGGAGAAGTCGGGCTGCAGAAGTCGGGTCACGGGTGTCGGGTCACGGGCGTCCGGTCACGGGCGTCGGGTCGCCGGATGCCGCGGGGCGTCCGGTCCGACATGCCGCCCCACCCGGCCCCGCTTAGCATCCGAGGTGTACCGCGGTCGGCGACCGAACCCCGGTCCGGCGCCCGCCCGGAGCACGGCCCGGAGCACGGCCCGGACGGCGGACCCGCCGGCCGCCGCCGGTGACGAACGGCCCGCCGACGCCGAGCACTCCGCCGACCGGCTGCCCGCCCCGGACGAAGGACCCGCGATGAACCAGCCCGAGCTGGAGGCCCTGGCCGCCGACGCGTACGTCTACGGCTACCCGCTGGTCGCCGGCCTCACCATGGTCGAGCGCTTCGCCCACGGCGGCCTGGGCACCCTGCCGGCGGCGCCGTTCAACCACATCAGCCACGCCACCCGGCTGGCCGGTCCGGCCGACCGCTTCGTCTCGGTCAACAACGACACGATCTACTCGATCGCCCAGCTCGACCTCTCCGAAGGCCCCCAGGTGCTGCGCGTCCCGGACACCGCGGGCGCCTACTACGTGCTGCAGATCATCGACGCCTGGACGGACAACGTCGCCTACCTCGGCCGCCGGGCCACCGGCACCGGAGCGCAGACCTGGCTGATCGTCCCACCAGGCTGGCACGGCACCCCGCCGGACCCGAACCGGGTGATCGAGCTGCCGACCACCGTCGGCACCCTCGTCGGCCGCTTCGCCTGCACCGGGCCGGACGACCTGCCCCGGGTCCGGGCCCTCCAGTCCGCCCTGGAACTGGAGCCGCTGGAACCCGGCGGCCTGGTCGCCGGACTGCCCGAGCCGGACGGGGACGTCCCCGAGCGGCTGGCCTTCTTCGAGCGGCTGCGGGTCTGGATGCAGGCCTTCCCGCCCGCCACCGCGGACATCGAGTACCAGCGCCGCTTCGCCCCGCTCGGCCTGCTGGACGACGGCGCCTCGCCGTACCGCTCGGCCGCCCCCGAATGGACGCTGACGCTGGCCAAGGGCCTGGCCGCCGGCCGCGAACGGGTCGAGGACGCCACCCGCCCGCCCGAGGACCACCCGCCCGGCGAGTGGCGCAGCACGCTCCACCTGTTCGACTACAACACCGACCACCTGGGCCCCGGCACCCTGGACGACCCCGAATGGCGCATCCCCGACCGCCGCGCCGCCTACCTCAGCCGGGCCGCCGCCGCCCGGGCCGGCCTCTGGGGCAACCACGCCTACGAGGCCTCGTACGCGATGACCTACGACGACTCCGACGGCCGACCCCTCACCGGGGCCCACGACTACACCCTGCGCTTCGACCAGCCGCCCCCGGCCGGGGCCTTCTGGTCCGTCACGATGTACTCCGTCCCGGACTACTACCTGGTGGAGAACCCGATCGACCGCTACTCGATCGGCGACCGCACCCCCGGCCTCGTGCACGCCGAGGACGGCTCCCTCACCCTGGCCCTCCAGCACGACCAGCCCGAGGACCCGGCCGCCGCCGCCAACTGGCTCCCCACCCCGCCCGGCGAGTTCCGCCCCATCCTCCGCATCTACCAGCCCGAGCCCGCCGTCCTGGACGGCAGCTACCAGCCCCCGCCGATCCACCGGGCCTGACGCCCCGCAGCACGCCCACCACCCCCTCGGCCCCAGCCCCTCCTGCTGGCGTGCTGGCTTCCCATCCCGCACGGGAAGTCGGCCTGGTCGACTTCTTGTGCATCCTCGGTCCGGCTTCTGGGGTGGCATCGGCAGGCCGGTCTGCATCGCCGCTGACGTCCGACCCGTTGGGCGTGAGAAGTCGGCCCGCTCGACTTCTCACGCATCCCTCCCTGCCCGGGCTGGCGGCTGGGACGTGCAGGCCGGCCCACGCGCTGCTGGGCTGACTCTGTTGCGCACAAGAAGTCGGCCCGCTCGACTTTTCGTGCGCCCTTGGCCCGGCTTCAGGGGGTGGCAGTGGCCGGCCGGTCTGCACGGCCGCCGATGCCCGACGCGTTGGGCGCGAGAAGTCGGCCGGGCCGACTTCTCACGCGCCCAGGTGCCCCGGCGGGCTGTGGTGTCAGCGAGGTCGCGGTGGGGTGTTCGGGCCGGGGGCGGTGGTGGCCGTGCCCGAGGGGGACGGGGAGCCGGTCGGCGGGCCGGACGGCGAGGGGGACGACGTGGGCGGGCTCGACGTGGTGGGGGCCGCCGTGGGCGAGGTGCCGGCGGAACCGGTCGGCGCCGGCGCCGAGGACGGCGACGGATCGGCCGGGGAGGAGGCGGAGCCACCGCGGTTGTGCGGTCCGCCCTCCAGGGTGACCACCGCCTGCGAGGGCGGCAGCGCGATCCGGGCGGTCCAGTGCGCGGTCGGCGCCTGGTCCTCGTCCACGGTGACGATCACGGTGATCCGTTGGCCGGGCGCCAGAGTGCCGGAGTCGCGGCTGAGCCGGAGCCAGCCGGCCTCCGTCACCGCGTGCCAACGGATCTCGGTGGTGCCGGAGTTGGTGAGGGTGAGGATGGTCCGGCTGCCGTACTCGCCGGCCTCGACGGTGAGCAACCCGGCCGGGGCGGGCTCTCCGGTGCCCGTCGCGGAGGCCCGGTCGACGGATGGGGCCGGTGCGGCGACCAGGGCCGGGCTGTCGAGCGGGGTCGCGCCGTGGGCCGGGACCGGGATCACCGAGCCCTGGAAGGTGAGCCGCGGAAACCCGGGAAGCAACGTTTCTGCACCGTCCACACCGGCACCATCCGCGACCATCCCGACGCCGGCCCCCGCCAGCTCCAGCCCGGGCATGCCGGGCGCACCCGACCCCGTCGGGCCGTCCACCGCGGGCCGTGGCCCCTGCCCGGCGGGCCGCCCGGCCCCGTCCACCCGCACCGCCGACACCGCGGCCGCGGAACCCGATCCGCCGCCGCCCCGGTGCCCGGCCCAGAGCGCGATCACCGGCGCCGCCAGGACGGCCGCGAGCACCCCGGTGGTCACCACCCGCCGGCGCACCGCCAGCCCGCGCCCCGCGTCCGGCGCCCGGTGCCGGGGGAAGCCGCTCTGGTCGAACCGCAGCCCCGGCTCCGCCACCCGAGCAGCCGCCGCCCGAGCCGCCGTCGCCGGAGCAGCCGCCGCCCGAACGGCAGCCGCCCGGGCGGTCGCCGCGCCGGTGACCGCGCCGGTGACCGCGGCGGTCCCGGAGCTGTCCACCGGAGCGCGCAGCAGCGCCAGCCCCGACAGCCCGGCCGCACCCTCGGCGGCCTCGTGCGCGGCCACCCGCTCCGCCGTACCCCGGCAGGTCGGGCAGTCCAGCACGTGCTGCACCAGTTCCCGTCGCAGGGCCGGGCCGAGCACCCAGTCCCGCCAGGACTCCGCCCCGGCGCCGCCGAGCCGGTCCAGCTCCGGGCAACTGCCCACGCCGAGCACCAGCAGTGCCGCCCTGGTCCGGGCGACCTCGGCCTCGGCTCCGGCCAGCAGTGCGCGGGTCCGCTCGAACGGCAGGCCCAGCACCGCCGCCACCTCCAGCGGGGTCAGCCGGTGCCGGACGGACAGCTCCAGTGCCTCGCGCTGTTCCGGGTCGGTGCCGGCCGCCTCGGGCCAGGCGAGCGAGGACAGCTCGCGCCGCCGCCGGGCCGCCTCGGCCCCGGTCTCGTCCGTCTCGGCCTCGTCCGGTGCGGCGCCGGCCGCCGCAGCCCGCCCGGTACCGGTCCCGGCACCCGCCACGGCCGGGCCACCGTCCGCGAGCCGGCGCAGGCAGCAGTACCGGGCGAGCGAGAACAGCCAGGCGCGCAGCAGCCCGGGCTCGGCGAGCCGGGCGCCGTGCCGCCGGGCCAGTTCGCGGACCTCGCGCAGGGCGTCGGCGGCCGCGTCGTGCTCGCAGAGCACCGAGAGGCAGTAGGTGAACAGGCCGTCCACCTGCCGGTCGTACGCCGCGAGCGCGGCGCCGGCCCGCTGTTCGACAGCCCCGGCCGAGCCTGCGGCCCCGGAGCCCGCGGCCCCGGCCGACTCGGCGGGCCCGACCGCCCCGGTCAGCCACCGAGACCTCCCCGGCCGGCCCGACCACCCAGGCCCGACCGCCCCGGTCGGCCCAACAGTTCTCGTCGTCACCCGTCCGACGGTAGAGAACGCGGACGGCTGACTCCGACCATTCGCCGCGTATGTACTTCTTTCGGGTAACAACATCGTCCATCTGTCTGGATGCGCGGCGGGCCCGCCGGCGGCCCGTCGTTGTCACACCCAGGCGCTACGGTGGGCCGCATGCCTCCGCGTTCCAAGACCACCGCCAAGCCCCGCCCGGCGTACCGATGCACCGAGTGCGGCAACCAGCTGCCCAAGTGGGTCGGCCGCTGCCCGGAGTGCAACGCCTGGGGCACGGTCGAGGAGTACGGCGCGGTGCCGATCCGCACGACGGCCGCGGGTCCGGTCAGCGCGCCCGCCCGCCCGATCGCCGAGGTGGACGGCCAGGTCGCGACGGCCCGTTCGACGGGCGTGCCGGAGCTGGACCGGGTGCTCGGCGGCGGCCTGGTGCCCGGCGCGGTGGTGCTGCTGGCGGGCGAGCCCGGCGTCGGCAAGTCCACCCTGCTGCTGGACGTCGCCGCCAAGGCGGCCACCGCGCAGCACCGCACGCTCTACGTCACCGGCGAGGAGTCGGCCGGCCAGGTCCGGCTGCGCGCGGACCGGATCAACGCCCTCTCCGAGCACCTCTACCTCGCCGCCGAACAGGATCTCGGCGCGGTGCTCGGGCACATCGAGGCGGTCAACCCCGGCCTGCTGATCCTGGACTCGGTGCAGACCATCGCCTCCGCGGAGCTGGACGGCGCCCCCGGCGGCCCGGCCCAGGTCCGCGAGGTGGCGGGCGCGCTGATCCGGGCGTCCAAGGAGCGCGGCATGGCCACCCTGCTGGTCGGCCACGTCACCAAGGACGGCCAGATCGCCGGTCCGCGCCTGCTGGAGCACCTGGTGGACGTGGTGCTGAGCTTCGAGGGTGACCGGCACGCCCGGCTGCGGCTCATCCGCGGGGTCAAGAACCGCTACGGCGCCACCGACGAGGTGGGCTGCTTCGAGCTGCACGACGAGGGCATCGTCGGCCTGGCCGACCCGTCCGGCCTCTTCCTGACCAGGCGTGACAAGCCCGTTCCCGGCACCTGCCTCACCGTCACCCTGGAGGGCAAGCGCCCGCTGGTGGCCGAGGTGCAGGCGCTGATGGTGGATTCGCAGATCCCCTCGCCGCGGCGCACCACCTCGGGCCTGGAGTCCCCCCGGATCGCGATGATCCTGGCCGTGGTCGAGCGGCACGGCGGGGTGAAGCTCGGCAAGCAGGACATCTACACCGCGACGGTCGGCGGGGTGAAGCTGACCGAGCCGTCCGCGGACCTCGCGGTGGCGCTCGCGGTGGCCAGCTCGTCCACCGACACCCCGCTGCCCAGCAACCTGGTGGCGATCGGCGAGGTCGGCCTGGCGGGCGAGGTGCGGCGGGTGACGGGTGTGCAGCGGAGGCTCGCCGAGGCGCACCGGCTGGGCTTCACCCACGCCCTCGTCCCGCCGGACCCGGGCAAGGTGCCGCCGGGCATGAAGGTGGTCGAGGTGGCCGACATCGGCGAGGCGCTGCGGGCCATCCCGGGCCGCCGCCGCTCGGCCGCCAAGCCGCGTACCGAGCCGCGCGGTGAGGCACCGTCGGCGCCGCCGGCCCCGCGTTCCGCCCGGGCCGCGGACCGCCCCGCGGCGTACCCCGAGGAGCTGATGGAGGGCTGGGAGCCGCTGGACTCCGACGAACTGCGCTGACCCAAGCCCTGCCGAAGCCGCACACAGTTAGACTTTCCCCAGTCTCATTGGCCAAAAGGCAGTACCGAGCGGTACTGAGCGACAGAGCAACAGACCGCGGACCGGCGCACGGCGTGAGGCGCGCGGCACGGGTCGACCGGAGGAGTCACGTGGCAGCCAGCGACCGGGGGGCGGACAAGGCCTCCCGCGAGGAGGCCCTGCTGCGGGCCTCCCTCACCGCCATCGCGCCCGGTACCGCGCTTCGTGACGGCCTGGAGCGGGTCCTGCGGGCCAACACCGGCGGTCTGATCGTGCTGGGCTTCGACAAGACCGTCGAGTCCCTGTGCACCGGCGGCTTCGTCCTGGACGTCGAGTTCAGCGCCACCCGGTTGCGCGAGCTGTGCAAGCTCGACGGCGCGGTGGTGCTCGACAAGGACATCACCAAGATCGTCCGGGCCGGCGTGCACCTGATGCCGGACTCGACCATCCCCACCGACGAGACCGGCACCCGCCACCGCACCGCCGAGCGGGTCAACCGGCAGACCGGCTACCCGGTGGTCGCGGTCTCGCACTCGATGCGGCTGATCGCGATGTACGTCAACGGCACCCGCCGGGTGCTGGAGGACTCCACCACCGTCCTGTCCCGCGCCAACCAGGCGCTGGCCACCCTGGAGCGCTACAAGCTGCGCCTGGACGAGGTGGCCGGCACGCTCTCCGCGCTGGAGATCGAGGACCTGGTGACGGTCCGGGACGTCACCGCCGTGGCCCAGCGCCTGGAGATGGTCCGGCTGATCGCCACCGAGATCGCCGGCTACGTGCTGGAGCTCGGCATCGACGGCCGGCTGCTCTCGCTCCAGCTGGACGAGCTGATCGCGGGCGTGGAGCCGGAGCGCGAGCTGGTCGCCCGGGACTACTTCCCGGAGCGGGCCGCCAAGAAGGGCCGGACGGTCACCGAGGTGCTGGCCGACCTGGAGGCGCTCACCCACGCCGAGCTGCTGGACCTCCAGACCGTCGCCAAGGCGCTCGGCTACTCGGGCTCGCCGGAGTCGCTGGACTCCGCCGTCTCGCCGCGCGGTTACCGCCTGCTGGCGAAGATCCCGCGCCTGCCCAACACGGTCATAGAGCGCCTGGTCGAGCACTTCGGCGGCCTCCAGAAGCTGCTCGCCGCGAGCATCGACGACCTGCAGACCGTCGAGGGCGTCGGCGAGACCCGCGCCCGCTCGGTCCGCGAGGGCCTGTCCCGCCTTGCCGAATCGTCCATCCTGGAGCGCTACGTCTGACCTGACGCGCAGCCGTACGGACACCCGAACTCGGCGACGGGCCCCCCGGGCCGACCCCCCCCGGGGCCCGCGCCCCGCCGCACCCGGCGATTATAAA
>NZ_JBSHBN010000148.1:0-24290 GCF_053612025.1 Kitasatospora sp. NPDC054768 | reverse complement strand
GCCGGGCGCGCCGGGGCTCCCCAGCCCCCGCCGCCCTGGGCGCCGCCGCTCGGCGCCCCGCCGCCCGGGCCGCCGGCACCGCCGGACGGGTCGACGATGCACTCGATCCGCCAGTCCACACCCAGCGCCTCGGCCAGCGCGGCGCGCAGCACGTCGTCGCTGTTGCTGCCGACGAAGCTGTCCCGGGCACCGGCGTTGATGAAGGACACCTGGAGCACGCTGCCGTCGAACCCGGCCACCTGGCCGTTCTGGCTGAGCAGGATCCAGGTGAAGCGGCGGCGGTTCTTCACCGCCTCCAGGATCTGCGGCCACAGCTGCCGCACCTGCGCGGCGCCCTGCTGCGCGGACGCCGACGGCTGCCCGCCGGAAGCCGCCGCCGGGGCGGGGGCCGGAGCGGGCACGGGAGCGGGAGCCGCCTGGGCCGGGGCCGCCTGCGCCTGCGGCTGCGCCGCGGGGGGCGTCGCCGGAGCCGCGGCGGGGGCGCCACCGGCGGGCGGGAAGCTGCGCGGGATCGGCCAGGCACCCGGCGCCGACCCGGCGGGGGCGGCGGGCGGCGCGGCCTGCACGGGCGGCGCGGCCGGGACGGGAGCGGCCTGCACCGGGGGCCCGGCCGGGACGGGCGCCACCGGCACCTCGCCCACCGGGACGGCCGCCGCCGGCGCAACCGCCATCGGGCCAACCGACGCCGGGGCCGTCATCGGCATGCCCACCGGGGCCGCCATCGGCGCGGCGAACCCGCCCGCCGCCGCCCGTCGCTCCAGCTTGTCCAGCCGTGCCTGCAGCGACAGCTCGTCGCTGTAGGCGCCCGGCAGCATCACCCGGGCGCAGATCAGCTCCAGCTGCAGCCGGGGCGCCGCGTTGCCGCGCATCTCGGTCAGCCCGGTGTTGACGATGTCGGCGGCCCGGCTCAGCTCGGCCGCGCCGAACGCGTCCGCCTGGGCCTGCATCACCGCGATCCGGTCGGCCGGGGCGTCGATCAGCCCCTTCTCCCCGGCGTCCGGCACGGTGGCGAGGATCACCAGGTCGCGCAGCCGCTCCAGCAGGTCGGTGACGAAGCGGCGCGGGTCGTGCCCGCCCTCGACCACCCGGTCGATCACCTGGAACACCGTCGCCCCGTCGTGCGCGGCGAAGGCGTCCACGACCTCGTCCAGCAGCGCGGAGTCGGTGTAGCCGAGCAGCGACGTGGCCATCTGGTACGTGACGCCGCCCTCGGCGGCCCCGGCCAGCAGCTGGTCCATCACCGACATCGAGTCACGCACCGACCCGGCACCCGCCCGCACCACCAGGGGGAACACGGTGTCCTCGACCTGGATCCCCTCCCGGCCGCACACCTCCGCCAGGTAGTCGCGCAGCGTGCCGGGCGGGACCAGCCGGAACGGGTAGTGGTGCGTCCGGGACCGGATCGTCCCGATCACCTTCTCCGGCTCGGTGGTCGCGAAGATGAACTTGAGGTGCTCCGGCGGCTCCTCGACGACCTTGAGCAGCGCGTTGAAGCCGGCCGAGGTCACCATGTGCGCCTCGTCCAGGATGAAGATCTTGTACCGGCTGTGCACCGGCGCGAAGAACGCCCGCTCGCGCAGCTCGCGCGCGTCGTCCACACCACCGTGCGAGGCGGCGTCGATCTCGATCACGTCGATCGACCCGGGCCCGCCGGTCGCGAGGTCCCGGCAGGACTGGCACTCCCCGCAGGGCGTCGGCGTCGGCCCCTGTTCACAGTTGAGGCAACGGGCCAGGATGCGCGCGCTCGTCGTCTTTCCACAGCCACGCGGCCCACTGAACAGGTACGCGTGGTTGACCCTGTTGTTGCGCAGGGCCTGCTGGAGCGGAGCGGTCACGTGCTCCTGCCCGATGACCTCCGCGAAGGTCTCGGGGCGGTAGCGGCGGTACAGGGCTAGGGACACACCCCCGACGATATCGGGACGGACCGACAAACGCGTCGCCGCTCACCCCTCACCCCGGCCCCGGGAACGCAAAGACCCCCCGTGCACCCGCCAGAGCCCTCCTACCCTTGCTGCCTTCCGGCCCTGGGGGGGTTCAGAGAGATGACGCCACACGAGGGGCTGACCCCCACAGTACCGGATCCCGGCCCCGACGATCCACAGGCCACCCCATCCCTCCGCCTGCGGGACAGGTGGTCGCGACCACCCCGAAACATGTACTAAGCTCTCCCACGGAGGATTCGCCTAGAGGCCTAGGGCGCACGCTTGGAAAGCGTGTTGGGGGCAACCCCTCACGAGTTCGAATCTCGTATCCTCCGCCTTCACGAAGGCCCCGACCGGTTCACCGGTCGGGGCCTTCGTCGTTCCCGGCGCCGTCGGCGGTCTCGGGGCGGGGTTTTCGCGTTGCCCGGGCCCTTCTGCGGCTCCTGGTTGGGACGCGGGCGGCACGGCGGGCTACTGGAGGATGTTGATCGCGCGGGCGATCACCAGGGCTCCGACCGCCAGTGAGACGGCGGCTTGGGCCATCATCAGCGCCTTGGCCCACCTCCGGATCGCGGAGACGTCGGTCGGGCTGAAGGCCGTGGCCGTCCAGAAGGACAGCGAGAGGTAGTCCGCGAAGACCGGCACCCAGTCGGGCGGTGCGTGGTGCGGGTACTGCATCTCCGGGAAGACGAACGCGGGGTCGGCGAACGGACGGTACGCCCGTGCGGCCGCCCCGCCCCGGTCCAGGTCCCAGTACCAGAGCGCGAACGCGATGACATTGGTCGCCCAGACCACGCCGCCGGTCGCCAGCAGGCCGGTGGCGTTGTTGGCGTAGATCGTGTTGCCGGTCAGGATGTCGGCCACCAGCCGCCCGGCGGCGAACAGGTTCGCCAGCGTCACGAACGCGATCACCAGGTCGGTGACCACGCGCAGCCACCGCCGGCGGCGGTCGATGCGACCGGGGTCACCGACGACCAGCACGGCGAGCAGGACGAGCAGGACCGCCGGCAGCGCCCACGGGGGGCTCTCCCGATAGGTCTCGGGAAGCAGGACGTGCAGCAGGGCGGTGGTCAGCACCGCGGAGACGACCGGCCACCATCGTTCTCCGGCCCGGGCGGGGGCCGTGCCGGGCGATGGGTGCTCGGGTGGCGTTCCCGAGGAGTCCGGTGTGGGCATGACCCATTCTGATCCGGCGCCGCGACCCGCGCGGGGACCGCGCGCGTCGGGGTGTCGGTGCCGCTTCGTGGCGGGCCCGCGCGGGCGGACCGGGCGGGCGGACCGGGCGGGCGGACCGGGCGGGCCCCGGGTGTCCGATTCGTTCAAGACCGGGGGCGTGGGGGGTGTCTAGCGTGGCAGGCATGAACAGCACATCTGCACCGCAGTTCGCCTTCGTCGGGCTGGCCGTTTCGGACATGGCCGCCTCGGTCGCCTTCTACCGGAGGTTGGGGGTGGAGTTTCCGGCAGGGGTCGAGGGGGAGCCGCACGTCGAGGGCACGTTGCCGGGAGGGCCGCTGCTGGTGCTCGACGCCGAGGCCACCATCCGGTCGTTCCATCCCGCGTGGCAGCCGCCGAGCGGCGGTACGCGCACCGCGCTGGCGTTCCGCTGCGCGAGTCCCGCGCAGGTGGACGCGGTGTACGAGGAGTTGACCGGCGCCGGGTACCACGGGGAGCTGAAGCCCTGGGACGCCTTCTGGGGGCAGCGGTACGCCGTGGTGCACGACCCGGACGGCAACGGGGTGGATCTGCTCGCGCCGCTGTAGGGGAAGGAGGCTAGGGGAGCAGTAGCGCGGTCACCGGCATGCCCGTCAACTCCCGTACGTCGCGGGACAGGTGGGCTTGGTCCGCGTAGCCGGCCCGGGCGGCCGTGTCGGCCAGTGGGACGCCGGCGCGGGCGAGGGCCAGGGCGCGTTGCATGCGCAGGATCCGGGCGAGGGTCTTGGGGCCGTAGCCGAAGGCGGTCAGGGAGCGGCGGTGAAGTTGGCGCGCGCCGAGGCCGACCGTCCCGGCCGTCGCGGCGACGGACCGTCCGGCGGCGAGCGAGGCGGCCACCGCGCGGATGAGCGGGTCCTCGGGCGGCGCCTCGGCCGCCAGGCGCAGCGCGAGGGCTTCCAGTGCGGCGGCCGGGTCGGGGGCCGCGTCGATGCGTTCGGTGAGGTGCCGGACCTCGGCGGCGGGCCGCAGGTCGGCCAACTCGACGCGGCGGTCACGGAGTTCGTGGGCCGGGACGCCGAGCAGGGCGGGGGCGGCACCGGGGCGGAAGCGCACGCCGACCCATGGGCCGCGCGGTCCGGGCCCGGGGCGGAAGGCGTGGGTGTCCGGTCCGGCGACCAGCAGCCGGCCTTCCGTCCACAGCAGGTCCATGCAGCCGTCGGGCAGGACGGCCCCGGCCAAGGCATCGCCCGTACGTCCGGCATCCGCACCTGTACGTCCGGCATCCGCGCCCGTGCGTCCGGCATCTGTACGGCCGAGGGCCTGCTTCGTCCATACGACCGCGCCGGGCAGCCGGGACGCGCGCTCCAGGTACGGGGAGGACGGGTCCATGACGCGAGGCTACGCGCCCCGGGAGGCGAGCGCGCGGGCGTCGATGGGCCCCGCCCCCCCCGCCGGCCCCGGCCAAGGCCCCCCGAGGGGGAGCCACACCCCCACGGCCAGGGGGACCCGAGCACCCCCCCCCGCGCCCGGCCGGGGCCATCGGCCCGGAGGGGGTCAGCCGACCCGCTCGGCCGTGGGCTCCGTCGGGACCCCGGCCGTCCCGTCGGCGGTCTTCCGGCCGTCGCGCATCAGTACCAGGGTGAGCGCCGCGGCCGCGACGACCGCGATGCCGCCCACCGTGAAGGTGGTGGAGGTGGCGGTGTTGAACGCCTCCCGGGCGGCCGCGACCAGTCCGCCGTCCCCGGTGGAGCCGCCCAGCGCGAGCGCGCCGGTGATGTCGTGGCGGGCGGCGGCGGGGGCCGCGTCGGGCATCGCACCGGTGTAGGTGCTGGAGAGCACGGTGCCGAGGATGGCCACGCCGAGCGCCGCGCCGGACTGCTGGATGGTGTCGTTGAGCGCGGAGCCGACGCCGGCGTGCTCGCTCGGGATGGCGCCCATGAGCGCGTTGGCGGCGGCCGGCATGCCGAGGCCGGAGCCGACGCCGAGCACCAGCATGGCGAGGGCGACCTTGGTGAAGCCGTCGCCGACCGTGAGGGTGGCCAGCAGCCCGAAGCCGCCCGCGATGATCAGCATGCCGATCGAGGTGAGCACCCGCGCCGGGACCTTCTTGCCGAGCACCGCGCCGAGCGCGTTGAACACCAGCGAGGCGATGGCCAGCGGGATGAAGGCGAGGCCGGTGTCGGTGGGCGAGAACTCCAGCACGAACTGGAGGTACTGGGTGAGGACCAGCATCAGCCCGCCGGTGGCGAAGGTCAGCAGGACGAGCGAGAAGCTGGCGCCGGTGAAGACCCGGTTGCGGAACAGGTTGAGCGGGACCATCGGCGAGTCGGTGCGGACCTGCCGGACGGCGAAGCCGGTCAGCGAGGCCACCGCGAGCAGGAGCGCGCCGAGGGTGCTCGCGCTGGTGAAGCCGTCCCGGGGCAGCACGATGATCGACCAGACCAGCGCCGTCATGCCGACCATCGACAGCACCATGCCCGGCAGGTCGGGTCGGCGCCACGGTCCCTTGGACTCCGGCATCAGCAGCACCGCGGCGATGATGGCGACCGCCGCGATCGGCACGTTGAGCAGGAAGACCGCGCCCCACCAGAAGTGCGCGATCAGCGCGCCGCCCAGCACCGGACCGCCGACCAGGCCGATCATGGCCACGGCGGTCCAGGCGGCGATCGCCTTCGGGCGCTCCTCGTCGTCGAAGACGGTGATCAGGATGGAGAGCGTGCTCGGCATGACCAGTGCGCCGCCGACGCCCATCAGGACGCGCCCGGCGATCAGTTCACCGGAGCTGCCGGCGTAGGCCGCGACCAGTGAGGCCGCGCCGAACAACGCGAGTCCGACGATCATCACCTTCCGCCGTCCGAAGCGGTCGGAGAGGCTGCCCGAGGTGAGCAGCAGGCCGGCGAAGACCAGGATGTACGAGTCGATGATCCACTGGATGTCCTGCGCCCCGGCCTTGAGGTCCTCCGCGATCGGCGGGATGGAGACCGTGAGCACCATGTTGTCGATCACCAGCACCAGGCTGCTGAGACAGAGCACGACCAGAATGAGCCAGCGCTGCGGATGACGTTGCACGGCGTTTTCCCCCTTTGAACTTCTCGCGTCGAACCCGGGTTTGAACTTCTCGCTGCGAACCCGGGCTTCGGGCTTCGGGCTTCGGGCTTTGGGCTTTGGAATGAGCGCGCGAGCCGTGGCCGTGGCCGGCCGGAGCCGCGCGGAAGTCGTCGCGGGCACACCGCCCTCCGTCCCCAGGGGTACGGTGTGCGCCGCTCCGAACACTGTACGGACACCGCACACTGTTCGCAATGCCGTACATCGTTCGACCTCCGCACACCGTTCGTGGCGCCGTACACTGTTCGCAGCAACCTGTGGCAAGCTGCGCCGCACCGGACCGGGTCCGGCGATCGACGACTGGCGAGGAGGGCCCGATGGCGGCCAAATCAGAGGACGGCACGACCCCGGGCATCCCCCTGCCGTGGAACCGCCCCCAGCGACGGCGGGAGCAGCCCTCCCTCAGCCGCGAGCAGATCGTCGCCGAGGCCTTCGCGCTGCTGGATTCCGACGGCATCGATGCGCTGAGCATGCGCAAGCTCGCCGCCCGGCTGAACGCCGGCGCGACCTCGCTCTACACCCACGTCGCCAACAAGGAGGAACTGCTCGCCCTGGTCGTCGACCAGGTCTTCGGCACCCTCCCGCAGCCGGAGGCCGAGGGCTCCGAGGACCCGAAGGTCTGGCGCACGAAGGTCATGGAGACCGCCGAGAGCATGCGCGCGACCATCATTCGCTACCCGTGGATGGTCTCGGTGATCGGCGACGTCGGGATGATCTACCTCGGCCCCAACTGGATGCGGCTCTCCGAGGCCCTGCTGACCGTCCTGGAAACGGCCGGCTTCGAGATCGGCGAGGCGAACGACGCGATGAGCGCCGTGATGGGCTACACCATCGGAACCGCCTGCGTGGAGGCCGCCTGGGTGAGCTCGCTGGCCCGCAGCGGCCACGACGAGCAGGAGTGGATGAACCGGCTCCTGCCCGCCGTCACCGAGGCCACCAAGGAGTTCCCGCGGCTGCACCGGCTGTACACCACCGAGGTTCCGGACGAGATCGCGGCGGGCCGGGACAGCAGCTTCGCCCGGGGCGTCAACGTCATCCTGGACGGGATCGAGGCGGCCTGGACCACCCGCCAGCAGGGCTGAGGGCGCCGGCCCCTGGGGCGCCGGTCCAGGGCCGCCCGTGACCGCTCCCCGGAGACGCTCAACTCCCGCTGAGGGCCTGCACCTCCGCGTACCCCGGCACCGGACCGACCGGCTCGCCCGCCGCGACGGCCGCCGCCGTGGCCACCGCCGCCGCCAGTGCCGCGCGGTACAGCAGCGAGCCCAGGCTGACCCGGGCCACCCCGAGCGCGGCCAGCTCGGCGAGGCCCGGGCCGGCCGGCGTCCAGAGGATGTTCAGCGGGACGGAGAGCGCGCCGACCAGCCGGCCGATGGCCGCCGGATCGGCCGGCCCGGGGACGAACACGCCGTCCGCGCCCGCCTGCTGGTAGGCGTCCAGGCGCCGGAGTGCCCCCGCCTCGGGGGCGTCCTGCCCGCACCAGTAGGTGTCGGTGCGGGCGTTGACGAATAGCTCCGGCACGGCCGCCTTCACCGCCGCGATCTTGGCGGCATGGCGGTCGACGGGGGTCAGCGAACCGTCCGCCCGACCGTCCTCCAGGTTGATGCCGACCGCTCCGGCCTTCGCCAACTCCACGGCCAGTTCGGCGACTTCGTCCGGATCGTCGCTGAACCCGGACTCCGCGTCGACGCTGAGCAGGAAGCCGACCCGCCCGAGCCGGCGCGCCAGCCGTACGGTCTCCGCGCGGGTGGCGGCGGCACCGTCGGGCAGGCCGGCGACGGCCGCCACGCCCAGGCTGGTGGTGCCGATCGCGGGGTGTCCCTGGGCGGCGAGGGCGACGGCCGAGGCGTGGTCCCAGGCGTTGGGGAGCAGCAGCGGACGGCCGGGGAGGTGATGCAGGGCGGCGAAGGGGGTCATCGGGCCGTCTCCGTCGGGTCGTTCGCCGGGGTGCCGGTCGCGTTCGCCGGGGTGCCGGTCGCACCCTCCGGGTGGTCGGTCGCACCCGCGGGGCTGCCGAGCGCGCCGACCGAGTCCGCGTAGTAGTACCCGGCCCCGGAGACGTGCCGGACGATCTGCCGGAAGCTCCAGCCCGTCCCCGGCGAGTCGTCCAGCCGCTCGTCCGGCAGTGCGGTGATCCGCCGGGACCAGATCCCGGCCAGCCGGGTCAGTCGGCTGCGGGCCTCGTCCAGGTCGGCGGTGGTGAACGGGGCCAGGTCGGCCGGGGTGGTGACACCGGAGGCGTGCCAGTGGTCGGGCTCGGTCGGCTCACCGACCACCCGGGCCTCCACCTCGGCGAGGTGGTCGACGAGATGGTCGGCGATACGGCGAACAGCCTTGTGCGGCGTGTAGGTTCGGCCGTCGGCGTTGAGGATCGGGCGACCGTCCCAGTCCGTCCAACCGGCCGCCAGGACAAGCACGCTCTCGACCATCTCCGGTACCAGGGAGGCAAGTTCGGCCTTCCCTCGATCCGGCGCGGGCGGCATGTCCGGCGCCCCAGTGTCCGCCGGATCGGAGGCGCCGTACAGGATGCCCTCGGCGATGACGAGGGCCTGCGAGCGGCCCGGGCAGCTCCGGGGCGGGGCGCCGAAGGTGAGCGCGACGCCCTCCGGCGCCCCGGACTGGGCCGCCGCGATGTCGAGCAGGACCCGCGTCCCGGCCGGTACCGCGACCCCGCCGACCTCGGTCGCCAGGGCGGCGAGCCGACGCATCGTCCGGACCGGCGGGTCCGCGCGCAGCACGCCGGCCAATCCGTCCTCGTGCCGGCGGGCGCCCTCGACCAGCGCGGCGGTGGCGTCGCAGGCCTGGACGAGCAGGCCGATCCGGTTCGCGGCCGTCTCCTCGTCCCGGTCCCCCGCCGCGTCGTCCCGGCCCCCCATCGCGGGCAGCAGCCGGGCCACCGCCGCGTCCGCCGCCGGGTCGGCCACCGCCGGATCGTCCGACGCGTCGGCGAAGTACGCCCGGGACACCGTCGCGACATCCCGCGCCACGGCCTCCGGGTCGGCCAGGCCGAGTTCCGCCGCGAGCACCCGGACGACCCGCAGCCGGACGTCGGACTCGAAGCCGGCGGCCGCGGCCACCCGTAGCCGGTCCGGGTCCAGCCGCTGCAGGTCCGCCAGCACCAGCGCCCGGCGCCGGGCGTGCGGCTCGCCGGAACTGAACCGGGCGACGGCGGACCGCAGCCAGGCCACCGTGCCGGGGGCGGCGCCGGGCGCTCCGGGCACGGCCGGCCCGGCGGGCGGCGGGACCAGCGCCGGGTCGGCCAGCGCCGCCGTCACGTCGTCGTAGCGGGAGAAGGTCATCGTCGCGGGGCCGGAGACCACCGTGGTTTCGCTCATGCCGTCATCGTGGCCCCGGGTCGTTTCGGCCCCGGCCGAACCGTGCGGGGGCGACCCTGGAGGCATGTTCCCGGCTCCGCTCCCCCACGCGGCCCCGCCGCCGCGACCGCCCCGGCCCCCGTGCGCCGCTCCGCCCCGGTACGCGACTCGGCGCCCGCCCGCTCCCCCGTGCCCCGACCATGGAGGCATGACGCTCGCCGCCTTCGCCGCCCTGCTCGCCGACCCCACCCGCGCCGCCATCTGCACGGCGCTGCTCGACGGTCGCGCCTGGACCGCCGGTGAGCTGGCCCGCCACGCGCGCGTGGCGCCGTCCACGGCCAGCGAGCACCTGTCCCGGCTGATCGCGGGCGGGCTGCTGGCCGAAGAACGACAGGGCCGGCACCGGTACGTCCGGCTGGCCACGCCCGCGGTGGCCACGCTGATCGAGGACCTCACCGCCTTCGCCGAGTCCGGCCCCGGCCCCGGCCCCGCGACCGCGCCGCGCAACCTGACCGAGGCCACCCGGCTGAGTGCCGAGGCCCGGGCCCGTACCTGCTACGACCACCTGGCCGGACGCCTCGGCGTGGCCGTGTCGGACGCGCTGTTCGCCCGCGGCCTGGTCACCGAGGAGGGCGGGCTGGCCGTCACCGGGCACGGCCGGGACTGGCTGGCCGCGCAGACGATCGAGCTGCCGCCGCGCGCGGGCCACCGGGGCGGACGCCCGGTCGTGCGCGGGTGCCTGGACTGGACGGAACGCCGCACCCACCTGGGCGGGGCGCTCGGCGCGGCACTCTGCCGGGCCGCCCTGGACCGCGCCTGGGTGGAACGGATCGGCTCCGGCCGGGCCCTTCGGGTCACCCCGGACGGCAACCGGGCGCTGCGCGAACTCCTCGGCGTGGAGCTGCCCTGACGGCCGTCCCCGGCGCCGCTCGACGTGCCGGGCGAACCGCCGCTCGACGTGCCGGGCGAACCGCCGCTCGACGTGCCGGGCGAACCGCCGCTCAGCCCATCGACTTCGCCCCGTCCAGCGACTCCCGGATGATGTCCGCGTGTCCGGCGTGCTGCGCGGTCTCGGCGATCAGGTGCAGCAGCACCCGCCGGGCCGACCAGGCCGTGCCCGGCGGGAACCAGGGCGCGGGCGGCAGCTCGTGGGCGAGGTCGAGGGCGGGCAGGGTCCGGACCAGCTCGTCCGTCCCGCGCGCCGTCCGCTCGTACTCGGCGAGCAGCCCGGCCAGGGTGTCGCCTTCCGCCATCCGGAACTGGGCCGCCCAGGCGTCCGGGTCGGCGGCGCCCCCGTCCCCGCGCCGCATCGCCTCCGCGCCGCCGGTCATGAACCGCGCCCAGCGCGCCTCGACCGCCGCCACGTGCTTGATCAGGCCGCCGAGGCACAGCTCGCTGACCGTGGTGCGCTCGGCCGCCTGCGCGTCGGTGAGGTCCCGTACGGTGCGCCGCAGCAGTTCGCGGTGCTTGTCCAGCGTTTCGACGAGTTCCTCGCGCTCACCCATCGGCCACCCCTGCCGCTCGTCGTCCCGTCGGACGCATCAGACGTCCACCGTCTCCGGCTGCTCCCCTACCCGCCGACCGACGTCGATCAACCCGAAGGCCGCCCCCTGCGGGTCGCCGACCGCCGCGAACCGGCCGAACGGGCTGTCCATCGGCCCGAAGTACACCTTGCCGCCGCGGGCCGTCAGCCGGCCGATCGCGGCGTCGGTGTCGTCCACCGCGAAGTAGACGCTGATGTACGAGGGTGCCTCGGGCGGCAGGAACTCCCCCTCCGCGCCCATCCGGCCCAGCACCGGCCGGTCGTCGACCTGGAACATCCGGTAGTCGAAGTCCCCACCCGCCATCTTCTTCACGCCGAACGGGAAGACCTCCGGGAAGAAGGCGTCCGCCTTCGCGGGCTCGCGGGTCACCAGCTCGGCCCAGGTGTAGGCGCCGGGCTCGCCCTGCTTCTCGAAGCCCTCGTGCCGGCCGGCCTGCCAGACGCCGAACACCACTCCGGCCGGGTCCTTGGCGATCACCATCGTGCCGAGGTCGCCGACCTGCATCGGCCCCATGACCACCTCGCCGCCGTTGGCGCGGATCCGCGTCGCGGTGGCACCGGCGTCCGGCGAGGCCAGGTAGAGGCACCAGGCGGACTGGGCCTCCGCGCCCGGCATCGGCGGCACGATCGCGGCGACGGCCCTGCCGTCCGAGTAGGCCTGGGTGTAGTTCCCGAACTCCGACGAGCTCTCGCCGAAGGTCCAGCCCAACACGTCGCCGTAGAAGGCCTTCGCGCCCTCCAGGTCGGTGAACATCGCGTCGGCCCAACAGGGTGTGCCCTCAGGTAGCGCAGCCATCTCTCTGCCCTCGTGTGTGGCGAAAGTGCGCGCGCCGGGGGGCGCACGCCGGCCCCCGGTTCGCCAGCCTAGCCACGATGCGGCGCACCCGCGCGGGCTGGACCCGCGCGGGTGCGACCCGTCGACGTCAGCCGCCCGCCGACAGGCGCAGCGAGGCCGTCCCCAGGCCGGTCGGACCGAGCGGCACCGGCGGCACCGAGGGCGGCGGGACCGTCGGAACCGGCGCGGCGGCCGCCCGACGGGCCTGCGAGGCCTCCACCAGGTCCCGCTCGGCGCCGAAGTGCCGCTCCAGGTCGGCCGTGGCGTACCGGAGGCAGCCCTCGTGCCAGTTCAGGATGCCCGCGAGCCAGTTCTCCAGCTCCCCCACGTACCCGTCGAGCATCTCCCTGGCCGCCTGCTCCAGCCCGAAGTCCTCGTACATGACCGGGAGTTCCTTCTGCACCACGTGCTGGAACTGGCCCAGCCGCGAGTGCATCAGGTCGTCGACGATCCGGACCGCCGACTCGTAGTCGCAACCGAAGAAGTTCTGCACCACCAGGACGGCGTTGTGCAGCTCGCCCTCGTACTCGACCTCCTTCTGGTACGAGAAGAGGTCGTTCATCATGCACGCGTAGTCCATCGCCGAGTTCTCCAGCGCGCGCATCGAGCCGTGGTCGTACACCTCCGGCGGCACGGTCTGCCCGTGGCCGAGGCGGGAGAGGCTCGTGGTGAGCTCGGAGCCGAAGGTGGAGCGGCGCATCTCCAGGTAGTCCACCGGGTCGGGGATCCGGTTCTGGATCTGGTTGCTCAGCTCCCAGATCCAGCTGTCCAGCATCGCCTCGACCGCCACCCGGAAGCGGCCCCTGGCCTCGACGGTCATCGGGCCGGCGGTGCGCTCCCAGAGGTCGGCGAGGCCGCGCTCCAGCGCGTTGACGGGCTCCGGCGCGGGGGTGCCGTCCACCGGCATGAGAAGGGACAGCCGCGCGTTGGTGACCTTGGCGCCACCCAGGTCGCGGGTGTGCCCGAAGGCCCGGGGGTAGTAGTCGTCGGCCCAGGTGCCCCAGGCCAACCAGGCCGAGGAGATGTCGAGTTGGTCGGCCGTGGCATCCGGCTGGAGGCCGGCCGCGCAGAGCGGGAGGTCGTAGTCTCGCATCGACTCGGCGTCCCAGATGCCGGAGCCGGGAACGCCCGGCACCGCCGCCAGCAGTCCCATCCGCTCGGCCCACTCGATCACGCGCTCCCGGGCGCCGTCCAGGTGCGGGCTCAGCCGGAGCTCGAACGGAAGCTTGAACTCGGGCAGCAGGGACGGCCCCACGGCCTGGTACGGCACGTGGCCGTGCGACCGCGCCCGCCGCACGGCCGGGCCCGCCGCACCCTTGGCCGCCGGCGTCGAGCCCCCCTCCGCCACGGCCGCCGTGGCCCCGGCGGCCGTGCTGCGCAGGATGTCCAGCGCCGAGGTCCCGATGCCGCCGATCGCATACTGGTCCCACCAGTTGCCGCCCCCGGGCCCACCCGGCAGGCCCGGCAGACCCACCGGTCCACCGCCCGAGCCGGGAGCGACCTCGCCACCGGACCCGCCCGAACCCGCGGCCGCCCCACCGCCGTTCATGTACCGACTGGACCGCAGGTGCCACTCGTGCCCGCCGGACTGCCAGTCCTGCAGGCCCTTGACGTACGCCGTCACCCGGGCGCGCCCCGCCGGGTCCAGCCCGGTCTCCGCGAACAGCACCGGCAGTTCGGTGAACACGGTGTTCTCGAACTGCTGGAGCCGCGAGGTGAGCAGGTCGTTGACCGCGTCCGCGGCCTCCTGGGTGGAGCACTCCAGGAACCGCTCCAGCACCAGGATGCCGTTGCTCAGCTCGCCCTCGTCCTCCACCTCCCGCTGGTACGAGAAGATGTCGTTGCGCAGGTGCACCCCGTCGGAGAAGGCGTCCATCAGCACCCGCAGCGCCCGCGAACCCGACACCTCCTTCGGCACCTCGGCGCCGGCCGCGTACTCGACCAGCTGCGCGGACCAGGGCGCGCCGCCGACCTTGCGGCGCATCTCGATGTACTCGACCGGGTTGGCCACCCGGCCCTCGTTGATGTTGGCGAGCTCCCACAGCGACTCGTTGAGCAGGTTCCGGGTGCTCTCGGCGAACCGGATCCGCCAGTCCTCGCCCATCGCCGGCACGGTGCGCCGCCACAGGTCGGCCAGGCCCGCCTCGACCGGGTTCTCCGGCTCGGGCAGCTCGGCGGCCGGGTCGGCCGGCATGAACAGCGGCAGCCGGTCGAGGTGGGCCTTGCCCGCACCGCGGTCGTTGGTGCGCTTGAACATGTCGAGGAAGTGGTCGTCGAAGAAGAAGACCCACACGTACCAGTCGGTGACCAGCGACAGCGCCTCGGCGGAGGTGTCGGGGTGGGTGTACGCGCAGAGCAGGCCGTAGTCGTGGGCTTCCAGGTCGGCCTGGTCCCAGATTCCGGATCCCTCCAGCATCCCCATCTCCCGGGCCCAGTCGGTGGAGTGGGCCCGTGCCTCGTCCAGATGGGGGTTGAGGCGTGCCGGGTGCGGCACGTAGAAGGACGGCAGTTCGAACGGCTGGGTCACGGCGGGCGAGCCTTTCTGGACGCGTCGATTGGACCAAGAATGACCCGTCGTCAGCTCGCCGCACCGGCACAACAGAAACAGTCATATGAAATGACTCGTTCCCCCCGTTCGAAGCCACCCGCCCAGCCGAGCGCCCTCCCCCACCACGCACGCCCCCATACCCGCCCCGCGCACTCCTCCCCCGTGCACGCCGCCCCCGGCAGGGCGGCGGGGCCCGGCGGGCCGGGCGGCCCCGGCTCAGGCCGCAAGGGCGAGGACGAGGGAGGCGGCGGCGGGCGCCATGTAGACGAGGGGGAAGGGGACGTGGGCGTAGGCGCGGGCGCGGAGGACGGTGATCACGGCGCCGAGGAAGTAGAGGATCACGCCGACCGCGGCCGCGTAGCCGACGGCCGGGACGGCGAGGCCAGCCAGCAGGCCGAGGGCGCCGGCCGCCTTGGCGACGCCGAGCCAGGTCCACCAGGCGCGCGGGACGCCGTAGTCGGCGAGCGGCTTCACGACGTACTCGGCGCCGGCGAAGACGGAGTAGGCCGAGAAGCCGACCATGAGGGCGGCGAGGACGGTGACGACGGTGTGGGCGACGGACATCGGAGTGCTCCCATTCGACGGCTGTTCGGTTCGACACTCCCCTGACCCGGGGCATCCGCCGGATGTGACCGGCGCGGGCAAAAAATTGTCCGCGACACCCCGCCGCTACCCCTGGCAACCGCTCCGCCAACGAACAATGCAGCTCTGGCAAGGCCTTGAACAGAGACGACTTCCCCGGCTACGGGCGTGTTGATCCTGTACGCCAACGCCGCGTCCACCAGACTGGGCGCCGACCAGACGTCAACTCCGAGGAGGGCAAGCCCGTGAACGTCACCGTTCGGCTCGCACAACAGCCCGAGGCCGACGAACTGCTCGGACGGAGCGCGCTCGCCGCGCTCGTCGGCATGCTGCTGGACCAGCAGGTCCCGATGGAGTGGGCGTTCACCGGCCCGCTGACCATCGCGCAGCGCCTCGGCCACGACGACCTGGACGCCCACGAGATCGCCACCTACAACCCGGAGGAGTTCGTCGCGCTCCTCTCCGCGAAGCCCGCGGTGCACCGCTACCCGGCCGCGATGGCCAAACGGGTGCAGCAGCTCTGCCAGTTCCTCGTGGCGCAGTACGACGGCGACGCCGCGGCGCTGTGGAAGAACGTCCGCACCGGCAAGGAGCTGCTCAGCCGGCTCAACGCCCTGCCCGGCTTCGGCAAGCAGAAGTCGCAGATCTTCCTGGCCCTGCTCGGCAAGCAGTACGGGGTGCGGCCGGAGGGCTGGCGCGAGGCGGCCGGCGCGTACGGCGAGGAGGGTGCGCACCGCTCGGTCGCGGACATCACCGGCCCCGAATCCCTCACCCTGGTACGTGAGTTCAAGCAGGAGATGAAGCGCGTCGCGAAGGAGGCCAAGGCCGCCGCCAAGCCGCGCACCACCACCCGTACGACCGCCGCCCCCGCCCCGACCGGTGCGCGCTGACCGACGGCCCGGCCGCCCGTGCCAACGGTCGACCCACCCGGCCGACCGCGTCGGGGCCGGGCCCTCCCAGAGCGCGACGCGGGCCCCGGCCGCGCCGCGCGACCGGGGCCCGCGAACGGGAGCGCTCCGTCAGATCAGGACGGGCTCCCGCTCCTCGGCGGTGGAGCCGGCCACGGCCCCGGCCGCCTTGCGCCGCCGCGGCAGCGCGAACATCAGCAGGAAGACGGCGAGCAGCACCCCGGCGACCCACCACATCGCGTTCACGAAGGCCCCGCCGAACGCCGCCCCGACCGCCTCCGGCGCGACCACGTCGTCCATCGCCCCGAAGAAGGCCACCGACACCAGGCCGAGCCCGAGCGCGTTGCCCACCTGCTGCACGGTGTTGATCAGCCCGGACGCCGAACCGGCGTGCTCGCGCGGAACCTCCGCCAGCACCGCGTCGGTGATCGGCGCGACGATCAGACCCATCCCGAGTCCCATCACCACCAGCGGCAGCACCATCTGCCAGGTCGTGATCGCCGTCCCGTACCGGTCCGCCTCCCAGATGTAGACGAGGACGCCCGCCGCCATCACCAGCGCGCCGGTCTGCAGGACCTTCCGCCCGAACCGCGGAACCAGCTTCTGCACCGACAGTCCGGCCGCCGTGGAGACCGCGATCGAGAACGGGATGCCGGTCGCGCCGGCCTTGAGCGGGCTCCAGCCCAGCCCGACCTGCATGTAGAGGGTCCAGACCAGGAAGTAGATGCCGAGCGCCACGCCGAAGGCCAGCTGCACGCAGATGCCGGCCGCGAAGGACTTCACCCGGAACAGCGCCAGCTCCACCAGCGGCGAGCCGTCCCGCCGCGTCTTGACCTTCTCGTACACCACGAACAGCGCGAACACCGGCAGGCTCCCGGCCATCGACAGGTAGCCCCACAGCGGCCAGCCGGCCTCCCGGCCGTGCGTCAGCGGGTAGATCAGCATCAACAGGCCGAGGCTGGCCAGCGCCACGCCCACCAGGTCCAGCTTCAGCGCCTGGTCGGCCTTCGACTCGTCGATGAAGCGGCGGCCGAGCAGCAGGCCGGCGATGCCGACCGGCAGGTTGATCAGGAAGATCGGCCGCCAGGCCAGACCGAACAGGTCCCACTCGGTGAGCAGCGCACCGATCAGCGGACCGGAGACCGCGCCCAGCCCGACCACCGCGCCGAACAGGCCGAACACCTTGCCGCGCTCCTCCGCCGGGAAGGTCGCGTGGATGATCGACAGCACCTGCGGCACCATCAGCGCCGCCGTCCCGCCCTGGAGCAGCCGGGTCGCGACCAGCATCTCCGGGCCGGAGGCCAGCCCGCACAGCGCCGAGGCCAGCGTGAAGCCGCCGATCCCGATCAGGAACACCCGCTTGCGGCCGTGGATGTCGCCCAGCCGGCCGCCGGTGATCAGCCCGATCGCGAAGGCCAGCGCGTAGCCGCCGGTCACCCACTGGATGGCGCTGAAGGAGGCGCCGGTGTCCTGCTGGATGCTCGGGATGGCGATGTTGACGATGGTGACGTCCACCAGGTCCATGAAGGAGGCCACCATCACGATCGCCAGCGCGATCCACCTCCGCCGGTCCGCTGCCGCGGTGCTCATTGCGGTCTCCTCTTTTTTCTTCTTCACGTCCACGCCGCTCTTCTCCACGTCCACGCCGCTCTTCTCCACGTCCGCGACAGTAACGGCCGTATAGGTCAGAACCTGTCCCAGTTGGTCGGGCATGCTGGACGCCATGAGCGACACCTCGGCCCGGCTGCTGAGCCTCCTGTCCCTGCTCCAGACCCCGCGCGAGTGGCCCGGCAGCGAACTCGCCGAGCGGCTCGGCGTCAGCCCCCGCACCATCCGGCGCGACATCGACCGGCTGCGCGAGCTCGGCTACCCGGTGCGGGCCAGCATGGGCCCGGACGGCGGCTACCGGCTGGTCGCGGGCACGGCGATGCCCCCGCTGCTGCTGGACGACGAGGAGGCGGTGGCCATCGCGGTCGGGCTGCGCGCCGCGGCCGGGCACGCCGTGGTCGGCATCGAGGAGGCCTCCGTACGGGCGCTCGGCAAGCTGCTCCAGGTGCTGCCGGGCCGGCTGCGGCAGCGGGTCGGGACGCTCAACTCCGCCACCGTGCCGCTGCTCACCGGGGACGGCCCGACCGTCGACCCGGAGGACCTCACCGTGCTCGCCCGCGCCGTCACCGCCCGGGAGCGGCTGCGCTTCGGCTACCGGGCGTACGACGGGGCCGAGACCAGGCGGCAGGTCGAGCCCGAGCGGCTGGTCTCGGTCGGCCGCCGCTGGTACCTGGTGGGCTACGACCTGGACCGCGAGGACTGGCGGCTCTTCCGGGTCGACCGGCTGAGCGGCCCGGCCGCCACCGGCGTCCGCTTCACCCCGCGCCCGCTCCCCGCCGAGGACGCCGCCGCCTACGTGGCGGGCAAGCTGCACCGCCCGTCACCGAGCGGCACCGTGGTCGCCACCGTGCACGCCCCGGCCGAGCGGGTCCGCCGCGGCCTCCGGCCGGGCGACTCCGAGGTCGAGCCGATCGACGAGCACAGCTGCCGGCTCCGTTCCCGCAGCGACTCCCTGGAGTGGACGGCGATGCGGCTGCTCTCGCTGGACTGCGCCTTCGAGGTGCACGAGCCGCCCGCGCTGCGCGAGCACCTGCGCGAACTGGCGGCCCGCGCCGAGCACGCGGCGGGGGCGCCGGACCGGGGCGGTCCGGACCCGTCCCAGGGCCGACGCCAGGGCCCTTCCTAGACCTCGACCCGGTACCAGCCGTTGCCGGACCTGAACCACAGCACGCCGTCCCGGCCGTAGGCACGGCGGCGGTCGAGCTCGCCGGGCACGTCCGGCCTGCGCTTCCCGGTCTGCTTCCACTGCTTGCCGACCAGCAGGTGCCAGGTCAGTTCCCCGCCCGGGGACAGGAAGACGCCCTCCCGGGCGCGGACCGCGAAGCCGACCGGCGTCCGGACCGGGCACGGCACCGTGGACGAGGTCCCGTCGGCCGCCTCGATCCGGGTGAGGTAGCTGCCCGAGGAGCCCGGGTACCAGGCCAGCCAGGCGTACCGCCCCTCGGTCGCTCCGGCCAGGCCCTCCAGGGGGTACCCGGGCAGGTCCTTCCGGTGGTCCGGGCTCCACACCACCCGGCCGTGGGTGTCGGCGCCCCGGAGTCCCGCGCAGGACATCGGGTGGTCGCCGTAGATGCCCTCGTCCCCGTAGGCCATCCAGATCCGGCCGTCCCGGTCGGTCACCAACACGGGCGTGTCGTCGCCGAGGAGGAGTTCCCGGCCGGGGGTCCCGTCGGGGCCGTACACGAAGCCGTTGGGCCGCCACTCCTCCCCGTCCTGCTCGGCCCGGGCCTCGACCAGCAGCAGCCGGCCGCCCGGCAGCAGCGCCAGGTGGTCCGGCGAGCAGTCGACCCCGGACAGCGGCACCCGCCACTCGCCGCGGGGGCCCATCACGACCACCTCGGCCTCGTACGGGAACCGGACCTCCGGCCAGGACCCGGCCGGTGCCGTGTACTGCTCCGGCACCACCAGGACGGCCAGTTCCCCGTCCGGCCCCACCGTCCAGGTCACGGCCCGGCGGCCGGCCTTCCACTCCTCCTCGGGCAGCCGCCAGACCTCGACCGGGCGATCGGATATCGCCAAGGGTCAGACCCCGTACTCGGCGGTCAGCAGCGCCCGGCCCAGGGTGTGGAAGGTGAGGTTGAAGCCCACCTGGGCGGGCGGGGTGTCGGCGGCGACGTCCAGCTTCTCGACGTCCAGCGCGTGCACCGCGAAGACGTAGCGGTGCGGGGCGCCGGGCGGCGGGGCGGCGCCGTCGTACTGGTTGCCCGGGAAGTCGTTGCGGCCGTGGAAGGAGGCCTCGCCGGGCAGGGCGGCATCGGAGGAGCCGGCGCCGCGCGGCAGCCCGGTGGTGTCGGCGGGCAGGCCGAGGGCGAGCCAGTGCCACCAGCCGGAGCCGGTCGGCGCGTCCGGGTCGTAGCAGGTGACCGCGATGCTCCGGGTGCCCTCCGGCAGGCCCGACCAGGCCAGCTGCGGCGAGAGGTTGCCGCCGGCGTGGATGAACTCCCGGCCCAGCGTGGCGCCTTCGGTGATGTCCTGGCTGCTCAGCGGGAAGGACGGCACCTGCGGAAGGAACTCGTACGGCAGCGGCGCGCGCTTGCTCATGGGCTGGTCACCTCTCACGGTCGGATCTCACGGTCGGAACGACACGAGTCACTGTAATGGGGTGCACGTACGCTTCCGGCGCCCCTAGAGTCGGGGCATGGCCGCCAAACTCGTCCAGTTGTTCGCCGACTCCCGCCGCGCGCTGCTCACCATGCTCGGCATCCAGGCCGTCATCTGGTCGGTGCAGGTGCTCAACTGGCTGGACGACTACGGGCTGTCGCGGGAGTTCGGCCTGCGCACGGAGCAGGTCGGGGACCTCCCGGAGATGTTCACCTCGCCGTTCCTGCACTTCAGTTGGAGCCACATCGAGGCCAACTCCTGGCCGCTGTTCGTGCTCGGCTTCCTGTCCGCCTACCGGGGTATGAAGAAGTTCCTGCTGGCCAGCCTGGTGATCGCGGTGTCCGGCGGGCTGCTGGTCTGGCTGCTGGAGAGCCCGAACACGGTGACGGCCGGCGCGAGCGGCATGGTCTACGGCTACCTCGGCTACGTGGTGCTGCGCGGGCTCCTGGACCGCAACGTGCTGGACGCGGTGGTCGGCGTCGTCGTCGCGGTGGTCTACTCGACCATCCTGATCGGGGTCCTGCCCGTCACCCCGGGCGTCAGCTGGCTGGGCCACCTCGGCGGGCTGATCGGCGGACTGGCCGCCGCCGTCCTGCTCCGCGACCGGCCGGCCGCGAAGCCCGCCGCGCCGCAGGGGACCGCCCCGACCAGCCCCGGATCCGCCCTGCTCAAGCAGCTGGACGAGCTCGGCCTGTAGGACGTGTCCGACGATTCCCATCCCGACCATCAGGTATAGACCAATCCCACCCCTGCGGCTAGCGTGGACGGCTCACCCTCCCCCAGCTCCGGAGCCGCACCGTGGAGTCGTCCGTCCTCGCCTTCGCCACCGACCTGCTCGACGAGGGCGCCGACACCTTCTTCGGCAACCTCACCGACCGCGCCGGGGTCGGCGGCGTCACCCTCGCCTCGGTCTACCACGAGGCCCGCGACGTCTTCCCGCACAACCCCCGCCGGGTGGTCCGCTACCTGGAGCCGGGCGCGGCGTACTTCCACCCCGACCCGGCCGCCTGGCGGGGCCGCCGGCTGACCCCCGTGCCGTCCACCGCGATCGGCGACCGCGACCCCTTCGCCGAGGCCGCCGAGGAGGCCCGCCGCCGCGGGCTGAAGCTGCACGCCTGGACGGTCTTCTGCCACAACGACCGGCTCGGCTTCACCCACCCCGACTGCGCCCCGGCCAACGCCTTCGGCGACCGCCACCTCACCGAACTCTGCCCGGCGAACCCGGAGGTCCGGGAGTACGCGCTGACCCTGGTCGCCGAACTGGCCCGGTACGGCGTGGACGCGATCCGCGCCGAGTCCCTGCACTTCCACGGACTGCGCCACGGCTACCACCACGAGCGCTACTTCGAGGAGTTGGGCCCGACCGCCGAGGCCCTGCTCGGAGTCTGCTTCTGCCCGCACTGCCGCTCCGCCGCCACCCGCGCCGGGGTCCCGGCCGAGGCGGTGGCCGCGGCGGTCCGCGCCGAGCTGCGCCGCCGGCTGGCCGACGAGTCCGCCGCCGCCGAGCCCGCCGACCTGAGCACCCTCGCCGACGGCGCCTTCGCCGCCTACGTGGACGCCTCCGCCACCGCCGTCACCGCGCTGGCCGCCGACCTCGCCGAGCAGGCCCGCCGGCACGGCATGCGGCTGACCTTCATGGACGGCGGCGGCCCGGGCACGGGCTGGCTCGCCGGCATCGACCTGCCCGCCCTCGCCGGGGCCGTCGACCGGATCGAGACCCTCGGCTACGCGAGGACCCCGGAAGCGGTCCGGGAGAAGGTCGCCGCCTTCGCCCTGCACGGCGTCCGCCCGCAGTCCCTGGCGGTGATCCTGCGCCCGATGTCCTCCGACTGCGACGGCCCGGAGAACCTCGCCGCCAAGATCGCCATCCTGCGCGAACTCGGCGTCCCCGAGGTGGAGTTCTACAACTACGGCCTGATGCGGCTGTCCTCCCTGGACCGGATCGGCGCCGCACTCTCCGCCTGACCGCCGACGCCACGCCCCACCGACACCCGCGCCGCCCCACCGGCCGGCCGGCCCCGCCCGACCGGTCAGCGCCGCCGCTTGGACGTCCCGAACAGGCTGCGCGAGATCTCCTGCCCGAGCTGCTTCCCGGCCGAGCGCGCGAAGGACTTCACGGTCGGGTTGCTCAGCAGCGACCCGAGCAGCCCGCCCGCACCCTCCTTCTCCCTCGGCGCCTCCCGCCGCGGCGCCCGCTCGGCAGGCGTCGACGCCCCGGGCCCGGTGGGCGCCGCCCGGGGCCGCGGGGCACGCGCCGCCAGCTTCTCGTACGCCGACTCCCGGTCGATCGCGTCCCGGTAGCGCGCCGTCAGCGGCGAGGCGTCCACCACCGCCTGCAGGGCCGTCGCCCCGATCGGCCCCATCAGCGACTGCGGCGCCCGCAGCCTGGTCGCCGCGACCGGCGTCGGCGCGCCCTTCTCGGAGAGGACGGTGACCACGGCCTCGCCGGTGCCCAGCGAGGTCAGCACCGCGCCGAGGTCGTACGAGGAGCGCGGAAAGGTCGAGACGGTGGCCTTGAGCGCCTTGGCGTCGTCCGGGGTGAAGGCGCGCAGCGCGTGCTGCACCCGGTTGCCCAGCTGCGCCAGCACGTCGGACGGAACGTCCCGCGGCGTCTGGGTCACGAAGAAGATGCCGACGCCCTTGGAGCGGATCAGCCGCACGGTCTGGGTGATCGCCTCCAGGAAGGCCTTGGAGGCGCCCTTGAACAGCAGGTGCGCCTCGTCGAAGAAGAACACCAGCTTGGGCTTGTCGAGGTCGCCCACCTCGGGCAGCTCCTGGTAGAGGTCGGCGAGCAGCCACATCAGGAAGGTGGAGAACAGCCGCGGCCGGTCCTGCACGGCGGGCAGTTCCAGCACCGAGACGACGCCCCGGCCGTCCGGAGCGGTCCGCAGCAGCTCGGCGGTGTCGAACTCGGGCTCGCCGAAGAACGCCCCGGCCCCCTCGTTCTCCAGCACGGTGAGCGCGCGCAGGATGACCCCGGCGGTGGCCGCCGAGAGCCCGCCGATGGTCCGCAGCTCCTCCTTGCCCTCGGGCGAGGCGAGGAAGGCGATCACCGCGGTGAGGTCCTTGAGGTCGTAGAGCTCCAGGCCCTTGCCGTCGGCGTAGTGGAACACCAGGCTGAGCGAGGACTCCTGGGTCTCGTTCAGGTCGAGCACCTTGGCCAGCAGCAGCGGTCCGAAGCTGGTGACGGTGGCCCGGACCGGGATGCCGGCGCCCTGTCCGCCGAGCGAGTAGAACTCGGCCGGGCAGCCCTGCGGCGACCACCGCTGCCCCACTTCGGCGGCTCGGGCGCCGGTCCGCTCGCTCGGTGCCCCGGGCGCGGCGATGCCGGAGACGTCCCCTTTGATGTCGGCGAGGAACACCGGCACGCCCTGCCCGGAGAGCTGTTCGGCGATCAGCTGGAGGGTCTTGGTCTTCCCGGTGCCGGTGGCCCCGGCGACCAGCCCGTGCCGGTTGAGCACGCCCAGCGGGATGCGCACCTGGGCGTCCGGGTACGCGGTGCCGTCCAGCAGCACGGCGCCGAGGTCGAGGGCGGGACCGGTGAAGGCGTACCCGTCGGCGATCTCCCGGACGGCCGGCGGGGTGGGGTCGGAGGACATCGGTGCACACTCCTGAGCGGATCGGAACGCTTCGGAACGCTTCGGCATCGGCGCGGAACCCGATCGACACCGGGCGATGTTCGCGACATTTCCCATCAAACAGCTGCATTCGTCCATGCGCAGTTCACACCGGCGCGCGTGGCGGCGTCGCGGCTGCTGCGCCATCCGCCGTCCGAACGGTAGGCTTTCCGTGTGATCTTCAAGCGCATCGGCAATGGGCGGCCGTACCCGGATCACGGCCGGACGAGCACCCGCCAGTGGGCTGACGTCGCCCCGCGCCCGGTGCGGCTCGACCAGCTGGTGACCACCAAGGGCCAACTCGACCTCGAAACCCTTCTGGCCGAGGACTCGACGTTCTACGGGGACCTCTTCGCCCACGTGGTGAAGTGGCACGGCGACCTCTACCTGGAGGACGGCCTGCACCGGGCCGTCCGGGCCGCGTTGCAGCAGCGCCAGGTGCTGCACGCCCGCGTCCTCGAAATGGAGTGACGGACCCGGTCACCGGGCCGTCGGGCCGCCACGGGCTTTCCGGACCGCCCCCTCGCCATCCGGCGGAGGGCGGTCCGCGCGTACCCC